>JAQUYS010000026.1 GCA_028691765.1 Candidatus Nanoarchaeia archaeon
GAAAGGAAAGAGATTGAAACTCATTCAAACTTTTTGTTCTTCTTACTTTTTTGATTTAGTTATTTTTAGAGATTTTCTTCTTATCTTTAAAATGTATTTCTTTAGCATTTTTAGAACTAATAATTGGTTCACCTAATTTATTTTCAATATCTTTTCTTGCATTGCCTGCTACACTTCCGCCTTTTTTAGCAACTAATTTACTTTCATCTAAAGTAGAAGGATTTTCTTTTTTAGAAAACTCTTTTGTAGTTACTTCTGCAAGCATATTAAGAACTAATTCTAAGTTAGTCATATTATCTCGAAGATTTTCTTTTTTCAAACCTTTGAACTCTTTATATTCTTTAATGGATTTATCAGACCATGCTTTAGTAATTTCATTAGTAAGAATGGCAAAATCTTCTTGTTTGGAAATTCCAACTCGATTCCATTCATCAGTAAGTTGTTTTCGAACTTCAATAGTTTTAAGTCTTTGATTTATCCAATCTTCAGAAAAACCTTTTTGAAGATATGTTCTCATTGCTCTATCTATGGATAACTCAGGATCTTCTGTTTCATCAATTCTTTCTCTACCAACTTTTGCAAGCCACATTTTAAAGGGTTCTGCTTTCTTGGATGGTATTGATTGTATGAGTCTTAATAATTGTTCAGTGTCTGCGACGTCTGTAAGACGCATTTTCCCATCTGAAGCAAGCATCTTCAAAGTGTGACAATTTGTCACGGTTTGATTTCCTTCTTCCTTTAATCTTTGTTTTAGTTTTCTCCAATATGCAGAAGGATCAGAACTTTCAGTTAAAACAGCAATAACATCAACTATAGAAAAATACCATTTTTCTTCTTCAGAATTCCACTCAACTCGTATTTTTGTATTATTAAATAGTTTTATTGCGTTTTCCATTGCTATAAAATATTTATTTGAATTTATAAAGATTGTGCGAGTTTGTCCAGTGTGGGCGGTGGATTTCAGGTGTATTTTTCCGGAAATTTTCCGGAGTTCTTTAGATAAAACTTATTAAAAACTTTTTTCTAAATTTAGTATGAAAAAAATATTTTGGATTTTAATCGCGGTAATTTATGTGATTTTGTTGTTTTATATTTTTTCTCCAGAGAGAATACAAACCGATTCAGGAAAAATAGATGTATTTTTTTGTCAGAAAACAAATTGTTCGTCTATATTAACTCAATTAGTAAAAGAATCTCAAAAAGTCCAATGTACATTTTATGACTTAGATGAACCCAATGTAATAAACGCATTAAATCAATCCAAAGTCCAAACATTAATATTCAAAGAAAACTATGAAGGAATATTTACACCCGTAACCTCTAAAGGATTAATGCATCACAAATTTTGTGTGTTTGATGAGGAAATAGTTTTAACGGGAAGTTGGAATCCTACAATGAGAGGAACATATTACAACGATAACAATGTTGTACTGATTTATTCAAAAAAAATATCTGAAGCATATTTAAAAGAATTTCAGAGAATAAAAACGGGAAAATCGCATAAAGGAAATTATCAAATAAATTTATCTGGAACATATGTTCAATTATGTTTTTCACCTATAGGTAATTGTGAAGAAAAGATAATTTCTACATTAAGTGAAGCTAAACAAGAAATTTTGTTTTTAACATTCACATTCACAAGCAACAAAATTGGAGAAATATTAATATCTAAATTTAATCAGAATATCAATATTCAAGGAGTATTTGAAAAAAGCAAAATATCACAGTATAGTGTTTATTCCGATTTAAAAAATCTCGGAATGAAAGTATATTTAGATGAAAATAAATACAATATGCATCACAAATTATTTTTAGTTGATGGTGAAATGTTAATAATAGGTTCATATAATCCAACAAAATCTGCAAATACCGTTAATGATGAAAACACATTAATAATACAAAATAAAGATATGGCGTATAAAGTTCAAGAAGAGTTTTCAAGAATAAAATCTTTAATCTGAATCATAGCCTAAATGCTTAGCATATAATCTTGAAAATTTATATATTTTTCTTAAGTTGCGATAGGTTTCTAATTCTTCTTCAAAATAATTACCATCAAATAATTTCATAAAAAATGGCTGAATGTCTCTTTGATTTTCTGAAGTGAAATCTTGATCGATGAATTCTTGAGTATTTATGGTCTTTAAATCAAGTCCATCTAAAATATTTCCAATCTCTTTTTCACGACACATGTCTGTGTGAAAATAAGTGGTTTTACCTAAATTATTTACAAAAAAATATTCTTGACCATCTAATTTACCTACAAATTTAACTCGCTTATCTTTTATTTTGTCTTCCCATTGAAGCATTTGAGCAAATAAACTATTTACTCCTCCAAATACATCGTCCTCAAACATATAACTATATATTGGGTTTTTGAAAAATCTATTTTCAACAATAAATGTATTATATTCATAAACTTTCCATAAATCAAATGTTACAGTTTGTAATTTTTTATACATGGACATAATATCGGAGGAATTGTTTTCAGAAAAAACAGTATGAAAAGTTAGTTTAATTCCGTGTTGTTTTATTTTTTTTGCAAGCGCAAATGTGTCCTCATAAAATTTACGAAATTCTTCACCACGCATTCGCATTTGAACTTCGGGATTTGAACTATCATAAGGAAGACCTATTTCATTAACTAAATGAGATAATGTGTTTAATTTAGAATCTAAATTTAATCCATTTGTGTGATAATCAATATAAATTCCTTTGGATTTAAGTATATTTAAGGAAGATTCAATATCCACTAAACCAGGTTCTCCTCCAGTTATAGTTACTTCTTCAACATCTAATTGAATTAATCTATTCGCGATTCTTTCCAAATCTTCTTTTGAATCAGGAGTTTCATCTTGAAATTTAATGCATCCATTACATTTTAGATTGCATCTGTTAGTAACTTCCCAATTTACTTTCATAAAGTTAAGAATGCAAATTTATTAATAAACCTTTTAGTTTATTCTTTCGTAAGATTTCCGGAAAAGTATAGAGAAAATATTTAAATATGTATGGGTGATTTACACATTGTGGAACAAAAAGAGAGCTATTTAGAAAAATATTACAATTTAGGCTTTAAAACAGGAGATTTAATTTTGCCTGGTTTAAATATGGAGGTTAATTTACCTTCAAACAGATTCTTTAAAAATCTAGGTGAAGTAAGCGAAATAAATGTTTCTTCTATAACTCTTTTAAAACCTTTAAATTGCCAATATTCCCTTACAGAAGATAAGGGATTAAATGGAAAACATTTAGGAATTGGAGATTATATAAATCAAAAAGAAGTTTTAAAAGCCTCTTTAATAATGTATTTAAGTTCGAATCCAACTCTTACTAAATTTCTCCAAGCTCATGAATCAATGCACGCCATAAGATTTTTAGGTTTAGAAGAACCATTTATGAGATTTGCTTATATGCAAAACTTTCATTTAAATCCTTTTGAAAAATATTCTTCAGAAGAAGACATAGCAAATTACGCTGGATTAATGGCTGTGTTAATTAGCGATCCTAAGAATATAAACCAAGTTTTATCCTCTAAATTTATCCCTCTGTTTTTGGACCTAGAAAATTCAAAAAACAGAGTCATTTATAAATAAATTCTCCAGAATAACAATATTTATAAGCAGTTTAAGACTTTTCATATCAACAAACTCGAAAGAGAAAATGAGGTATAAAAATGGCAGTGTTAAGCTTTAATTTTACAAAAATAAACGTTGAAAGAAAAAATAAAATTTCAAAAGAATTAAAAATCAATACAAAAATGGGTTTAAAAGATGTTAAATCCACAAGTGTTACAGCTGGATCTAAACAAAAAGCATTTGTAATCTCATTCAATTATGGTGTAGAATACGAACCAAAAGTTGGAAGCATGGACCTTGAAGGAGAATTAGTATATCTTGCAGATGAAAAATTATCCAAAGAAATAGAAGATTCATGGAAAGACAAAAAAGCATTACCTAAAGAAATAATGTTAACTGTTTTGAATAGAATTTTACACAATTGTAATGTGGAATCTTTAATATTATCAAAAGAGATTGCTTTACCACCACCAATACAATTACCAAAGGTAAAAATCGAAACTCCAGCTCCAGCAAAAAAATAAATTCAATAAAAAACAAGGAGTTTATGCACGAAATTTCTTCGTGATTTTTTTAATTCTTTAAGGTGATCCTATGTCCGACAAAAAAATACAATTAAAAGTTATTGAATCAACACAAGATGATGTCAACAAAGGTATTGTGCGTATGGACACAATGGCTATGAAAGAAATAGATGTTTCTCCTGGAATGATTGTACAAATCAAAGGAGGAAAAACTAGCGTTGCCATAGTTGATAGGGCTTTACCTGGAGATATAGGATTAAACATAATTCGTATGGATGGATTAATTCGTAGAAATACTCATTCTAGTATAGGTGAAATGGTTTTCGTTTCAAAAGCAGAAATCGTTGAAGCAAAAGCAGTTACAATAGCAAATGCTCGAGAAGGAGTACAAATTCGAGCAAATCAAGAATTTTTTCATAGAGGACTATTAGGAAGAGCAGTAATGAAAGGAGATTTAGTTTCATTAGGCGGAACAAGTAGACGACATTCAATGATGAGTGGTTCACCTCTTTTCGAAGAAATATTCAAACAACAAGAATTAAGAAATTTATCTTCCTTTGGATTAGGAGATTTAAAATTCGTAGTTACAGAATCAACACCTAAAGGTGCAGTATTAATTACTGAAAACACAAATGTAAAATTCTCAGAACAAGTTGCACAAATCGCTGATGAAGAAAAAGCAGTTCCAGATATTTCTTATGAAGATATAGGTGGATTAGATGGAGAACTAAAAAAAGTTCGAGAAATGGTAGAATTACCTTTAAAACATCCTGAGATTTTTGAAGTTTTAGGAATTGAACCTCCAAAAGGAGTATTATTACACGGTCCACCAGGAACAGGAAAGACTTTACTTGCAAAAGCAGTTGCAGGAGAATGCGATTCAAAATTCTACGTTATCAACGGCCCTGAAATCATGGGAAAATTTTATGGACAATCTGAAGAAAATCTTCGTAAGATTTTTGATGAAGCAGAGAAAAATGCACCTTCAATAATATTCATAGATGAACTTGATGCAATCGCTCCAAAAAGAGAAGAATCTAAAGGAGAAGTAGAAAGAAGAGTTGTAGCACAATTATTAACAATAATGGATGGATTAAAATCTCGTGGTAGAGTTGTAGTAATGGCTGCGACTAATATTCCTAATTCAATAGATCCTGCTCTTCGAAGACCAGGAAGATTTGATAGAGAAATAGAAATTACAGCACCATCTGTTGAAGGAAGAAAAAACATTTTAAAAATTCACACTAGAAACATGCCAATGCAACCAACATATGATGTTGAAATGGCAAAACGAAGTTTACAGAACAAATCAGTTTCTCTAAAAAATGAAATGATCGAACTTGAATTAAAACCTCAAAATGAAAATACCAAATCCCAGATTAAAAATAAAGACAAATCCATAAAAACATTTGAAGAAATGCTGAAAAAAATGTCTGGATTATCTCAAACCGATTTCGAACAAATAATGAGTGGTGTAAGCCAATCAATAATTTCAAATGAACAAAAAAGAGATTTAGATGGATTATTATTAGACAACTTATTATCAGATTTCGCAGAAATAACGCATGGATTCGTAGGAGCAGACTTAGCTTCATTAGCAAAAGAATCTGCAATGGTAGTTCTAAGAAAAATGCTTGAAACTTCAAACATAAAAGATGACGAACCAATACCACAAGAAGTGTTGGAAAAATTAAAAATCACAAAAGCAGATATGCTTGAAGCTTTAAAATCAGTTAGACCATCTGCAATGAGAGAAGTTCTCATAGAAAAACCAAATACAACCTATGATTCAATAGGTGGATTAAAAGATGTAAAACAAGAATTACTTGAAGCAGTTGAATGGCCTTTAAAACAAAAAGCAGTCTTTACAAGAATGGGGATTAAACCACCTAAAGGAGTATTGTTATACGGTCCACCAGGAACAGGAAAGACGTTATTGGCTAAAGCTATAGCAAATGAAACACAAGCAAACTTCATAGCTGTAAAAGGTCCTGAATTATTATCTAAATGGGTTGGAGAATCTGAAAAAGGAATACGAGAGATTTTCAAAAAAGCTCGTCAAGTTTCTCCTGCGATCATATTTTTTGATGAAATTGATGCAATCGCTCAAAACAGAATGGGTGGAAGCGATGATAAAGTTGGAGCAAGAATTGTAAATCAGTTGTTAACAGAAATGGATGGAATGCAAGAACTTAACGACGTCATAGTAATCGCAGCAACAAACAGACCAGACATAATGGATACTGCTTTGTTACGTCCAGGAAGATTTGATCGAATAATCTTGGTTGGAATTCCTGATATGGAAGCAAGAAAAAGCATATTTAACGTTCACTTAAAAGGCATGCCATTAGCAAAAGATGTGGATATGGATTCTTTGGTTACAAGAACTGAAGGTTATGTTGGAGCAGACATAGAAGCAGTTTGTCGTGAAGCGGCTATGTTGGAATTACGTAAGAAATTAGATTCTAAGTTTGTTTCTATGGAGTCTTTTGAAGAGGCGTTGGTGAAAGTTAGTCCTTCAGCAACTAAGGAGATACAGGATGCTTATGAAGAGATTCAGTCAAAGTTCTCGCAGGCTGCTGGTGCTAAGTTCAAAGAAGAAAAACCTAATTATTACGGATAGATAAAATGGATTGGAAAAATTTTTTGAAACCAAATAAAAAAAAGATTATTACTGCTTTAATTTTCTTTATTTTAATTTTTTATCTACATGCCTTTTTTACAGGAATATCGAGCTGTGGTGGGGCAAGATTATGTGAAGCAAATACAAAAATTTATTGTTCTACCTATACGTGTAAATGTGCTTGTTTAAATCCTGCTCTTGTAAATTTCTATGAACTTCTTGAATTTTTTATAATACTGCTGATACTATCTTCAATAGCTTATGGTGGTTCTTGTTTAATTTTTAATAAGTTTTTTTTAAAGCCAGAAGAATTACCTCCAGAAGAAGATATAAAAAAATTAGAAAGAAAAATTAAAAAAAGTGAAAAACAATTAGTAAAACTAAAAAACTAATCAAGACCACTGGACAACCCCGCAAAACCTTTATAAATTACAATAAATAAACAACATTATGCCCAAAGACCTAATCATAAGAAATTCAACAACAGAATTCTTAATTTTCCAATCAAATAACAAACAAGATTCCATAGAAGTAAAATACCAAGATGAGAATATTTGGCTAACCCAAAAAATGATTGCTAAATTGTTTGAAGTAACAATACCAACTATAAATGAACATTTAAAAAACATCTTTACAACCAAAGAATTAGATAAAAACTCAGTTATTCGGAATTTCCTAATAACTGCTTCAGATAATAAACAATACAACACACAATTCTACAACCTAGATGCAATTATCTCAGTAGGATACAGAGTAAACTCCAAAAAAGCAACACAATTTAGAATTTGGGCAACAAAAATCCTAAAACAATTTGCAATAAAAGGATACGTTTTAGATAAAAAACGATTAGAAAATGGTTCATTCTTAGATGAAAACTATTTCCAAGAACTTTTAGAAGAAATAAGAGAAATTCGCCTAAGCGAAAGATTATTTTATCAAAAAATCACAGATCTTTATTCAACAAGCATAGATTATGATAAAAACTCACAAATAACAAAAGAATTCTTTCAAAAAGTACAAAATAAACTACATTATGCAATACATAAACACACTGCTCCAGAATTAATTATGACAAGAGCAAATTCAAAAAAAGAAAATATGGGCTTAACATCCTGGAAAAATTCTCCAGACGGCAAACTATTAAAATCAGATGTATCCATTGCAAAAAATTATTTAACAAAAGATGAATTACAATCCTTAGGCAGAATAGTCTCGGCATATTTAGATTTAGCAGAAGAAAGAGCAAAAAGAAAAATACCTATGACTATGGAAGACTGGGCAAAACGATTAGATGCCTTTTTAGAATTTGATGAAAGAGATATTTTAAAAAATTCAGGAAAAATAACTCAAAAAATTGCAAAAGATTTCGCCCATACAGAATTTGAAAAATATAGAATAACACAAGATAAACTATTCCAATCCGATTTTGACGAATTAATAAAAACAACCAAAAAACTAAACTAATTTTTTCACAAACAACACTGGACAACTACAACCTTTATAAATAACAAAACATAAATGATTTCTATGGAAAAAACAGTAAAACTTTTTGAAAATGAAAACATAGGAGGAATATATACTTACAAAGCAAGTGAAGATTCTTTGAAAAAGAATTGGGCTGTTGCTGAAGAGGACAAAGCATGGAAAAAAATTCTAAAATAAATATAAGTTTGTTCAACTATTTCTAGATTAATTTTTCCGTAAGATTTCCGGCTTTTCTTCAAGCGATTATAAATAACACCAGTTATTAAAATATCTTCATGAATGAAATCACAATTAAATCAAAAATACACACAATTCGTGGAAAACAAGTAATGCTTGATTCAGATTTAGCAGAATTATACAAAATCCCTACAAAAAGACTAAATGAACAAGTAAAAAGAAATGTGAATCGATTTCCACATGATTTCATGTTTAAATTAACAGAAAATGAAGTTGAATTTATGGGGTCGCAAATTGCGACCTCGATAAAAGAAGGTCTAAAAACCAATAATAATGATGTTTCAGAAAATAAAGGTGGAAGAACTTATTTACCTTATGTTTTTACGGAACAAGGAGTTGCTATGCTCTCTGGAATATTAAGAAGTGAAATTGCTATCAAAGTAAATATTCAAATTATGCGAGCATTTATCCAAATGAAAAATTTTTTACAATCAAATGCAGAAATCTTTCAACGACTAGACAAAACTGAACAAAAATTATTAATTCATGATAATAAAATAGAAGAAGTCTTTAATCTAATCCAAGAAAAAGATATAAAACCTCAAAAAGGAATATTCTTCGATGGACAAATATTTGAGGCCTACAAATTTATAAACGATTTAATCAAATCAGCAAAACAAGAAATCCTTCTTATAGACAACTTCGTAGATGAAACAACTTTAACCATTTTCTCCAAAACAAAAGTAAAAACAACCATTTACACCAAAGAAATAACCAACCAATTAAAATTAGATTTGGCCAAATACAATCAACAATACCGCAACATACAAATAAAAGAATTCAACAAATCACATGACCGCTTTTTAATCATAGACAAAGAAATTTTTCATATAGGGGCATCACTGAAAGACCTAGGTAAGAAATGGTTCGCTTTTAGTAAATTTGAAGATTTAGATTTATTATCTAAACTTCCGTAAGATTTCCGGCTTTTCTATACGCGATTATAAATACCACTTCATCAAATTCCAACCTATGTTAATCAGAGAAATAATTTCAAACGAAAGACCAAGAGAAAAACTTCAACGGTATGGAACAGCCTCCCTAACAAATGCAGAACTCCTCGCAATCATACTCCAAACAGGAACCAAAGGAGAAAGCGTTTTAGAACTATCTTCGAGATTAACATCCAAAGGTTTAAACAATCTAAATTTCCTTTCCTTAAACGAACTTAAAAATATAAAAGGAATAGGAACCACAAAAGCATCCCAAATATTATCTATATTCGAACTAAACAAAAGAATTTCTTTTACAACAAATCAATCCAACCCAATAAAATCGCCAAAAGACGTTTTCAATTATTGCTCACCAAAATTAAGTAACTTAGATAGAGAATGTTTTATGATTCTACATTTAGATACAAGAAACAAAGTTATACGTGATGAAGTAATCTCCTTAGGCACATTAAACTCATCCTTAGTTCATCCTAGAGAAGTTTTCAAATCAGCAATCAAAGAAAGTGCAAATTCAGTTATTCTAGTACATAATCATCCATCTGGAGACACAGAACCAAGTGAAGAAGACCAAGACGTAACCAAAAAACTAACCGAAGCAGGAGAATTACTTAACATAAAAGTGTTAGACCACGTAATCATAGGCAAAAATGCCTGGTACAGCTTTAAAAATTGAAACCCAAAACTTTAAATATTATAAAACAACAATTAAACTATGAAATTAATGCCTTTAATTTTATTGCTCCTTCTAATACCACTAGTTTCAGGAGCTACAATTACAGGAACAATTTACGATTTATCTTTTAACAAAGTTTCAACAGCAGTAGTATCCATAAATACAGATCCAATACAAACAATGGTTCCTCAAAACGGAAAATACTCATTCACAGTTCCTCCAGGAGAATACCTTATAGAAGCAAAACAATACGATTCAGGAATAATAACCTCAGAAATTTCCCAAGACATCACATTCTCACAAGAAGGAACTTACAATTTAGATTTAATGTTGTATCCTATAACTCAAATAGAAGAATTAGAACAATTAGATAACTACACCAATATATTTGAAGAAACTGAAACCACAAATTTA
The DNA here is from genome assembly GCA_028691765.1 of Candidatus Nanoarchaeia archaeon. Classification (GTDB taxonomy): domain Archaea; phylum Nanobdellota; class Nanobdellia; order Woesearchaeales; family SKGA01; genus JAQUYS01. Next base: position 10,488 of record JAQUYS010000026.1, read on the forward strand.
ATCCCCATATACATAATACTATTTCTATTAATTATTATAACCTCTTACTACTTCATAACTAAAAAAACAAAATCCACACCATTCGAAGACCAATTAGAAAACAACATACTCTTATTCATAGAAGAACAAAAAACAACTTCCCAATTAGATATACGAACTAAATTTCCTCAATTCTCTGAAGCTAAAATATCTTTAATAATAAAAAAATTAGAATCAGAAGAAAAAATAAAAAAAATCAAACACGGGAGAGCAAATATAATTTCTTTAAAATGAAACGATGCGAATGGGCTGAAAACCAACCAAAATTTTATCAAGATTACCATGATAAAGAATGGGGAACACCACAACATAAAGACAAACTTTTATTCGAACTATTAATTCTAGAAGGAGCACAAGCAGGACTTTCTTGGATAACAATTTTAAAAAAAAGAAACAACTACAAAAAAGCATTCAACAACTTCAACCCAAAAATCATCTCCCAATACAATGAAGAAAAAGTACAAGAACTACTTCAAAACGAAGGAATTATAAGAAACAAATTAAAAATACGTTCAACAATTCAAAACGCTAAAGTTTTTCTGCAAATACAAAAAGAATTCAAATCTTTTAACAATTATATCTGGAGCTTCACAAACAACAAACAAATAATTAACCATCCAAAAACAATTAAAGAAATTCCAACTAAAACCCCTCTATCCGACCAAATCTCTAAAGACCTAAAAAAACGAGGAATGTCGTTTGTAGGAACAACCATCATCTATTCTTACCTACAAGCAATAGGAGTTATTAACGACCACACAATGGATTGTTTTAAATCCAAAGTAACTAAGACTAACAAATGAACTAATTATAGTCTATTTTGTTATTAAGACTAACAAATATACTGATTAAGAAATAATCTTCTCAATCTTCTCAAGAACTAAATCAACAATTTTTTTACTATCTCCTTCAATATTTAATCTAACCAAATCCTCGGTATTGCTCTTTCTAATATTAAAAAAGAAACTCTTTCCATAAACACTCAAACCATCAATTTTCAAAATCTTATTGGATGAAAACTCTTTTTCAATTAGACTTAAAACACCATTCTTATCTTTTACAACGTAATTTTTCTCTTCCAAAGAATACTTTCTTGAAATAATCTCTTTAGCTTTCTTATCCAAATCCTCAACATTCATTAAAACCATCATAGTGTATAGAACGGATTCACAATAATGAAACTTCTGATAAAAGTAATGCCCGGATTTTTCTCCAGCAAAAATACAATTATCTTTAATCATGCCTTGTTTAATTAAAGCATGCCCTGAAGGATAAATTTTTGGAACAAACTTTTTTTGAATTTCTTCAACCACTGAAGTACCCGTACGAACCTCATAACCCACTTTATCTCCTTCAACACAAACCTCGCCGGCCAAAATAGCAATCAAAACATCTGAAGGAATAACAAAACCAGACGAAGTTACACACACAACACGATCAGAATCACCATCCAAAGCAAAACCTAAATCATATTTTTTTATCCTCATCTCTTCCAATAATTTTCTTAAATTCTCTTTTTTTACAGGATTACATTCATGATTAGGGAAAGAACCATCTATTATCGGAAAAATAGTTTCAAATTGAATGTTTGGATAAAGTTTCTCTAAAGCTTTAACTTCAGTTATGCCCATACCATTACCACAATCAACTAAAATTCTTATTTTTTTATTTATGGTTTTTTTAAACTTAGAAAAATATTTAACATATTCATTAAAGAAATTCTTAACTAGAACATGACCTTTCTCATTAAATTTTAAATCTTCATCCATCAATTTCTGTATTTTATCCCAGCCATTGTCTTCAAAAATAGGCTTAGCATTAGGTCCACAAATTTTAAACCCATTAAATTCCTTAGAATTGTGACTTGCAGTGATCATAATCCCTCCATCTGCTGTGCCATTATAAATTTCAAAATAAAATTGAGGAGTTGAACATCTTCCAATATCAATCACATCACAACCACAAGAAATAATGCCTTCAACCAAACTAGAAAATAAAGAATTACTACTGGTTCGACCATCTCTACCAATAACTAATTTTTTACCTTTTAAAAAAGAGACAACTGCTCCTCCTAAAGAAAATGCAAACTCTTCATTTAGTTCATAAGGATAAATTCCTCTTATGTCATACCTCTTAAAAGGATTCATAGACCATATTCAACAATTAACCTTTATAAATATAACCAAAATCCTACTTATATGAAAATTTTAAAATCAAAAAAAGAAGATTTGATTCAATTGTTTCCAATAGATTTACCTCAAATAGACATCATAATGCCTGTAAATGATGAAAATGAACTAATAGCGACATATTTTCAAAGAAATACAGAAGATCCCAAACGAAATTGGGATGCTTATGAAAAACATCATGGAATTCAATCAATATATTCCATCAGTATTGATGAATTTTCAATGGAATATCCAGAAGAATTTGATGAGATTTATTCAATAAACTTAGAACACTTAATCAATAAACAAATTTCTAAAGAAGATAAAATACTTCTATCTTTAGGTCTGTCGGCATATA
>JAQUYS010000027.1 GCA_028691765.1 Candidatus Nanoarchaeia archaeon
AATCTCAAAGGAATGGAAATCTTAGCCTTCAAAGGTGATTTCAAAATAAATTTCATCTTGCCCGATTACATCGGACTCGGCAAAAGTGTTTCGAGAGGATATGGAAATGTGAGGAAAGTGAAATGAAAAAAGGAAAAGTTAAATCAACCATTACTGTGAAAGGAACTGAGATTGAGGTTGTTCAAAGAGAAAATATAGATTATATCTCTCTGACTGATTTGGCAAAGTATAAAGACGAATTACATTCAGACGATATTATCAAGAACTGGCTCAGGAACAGAAACACGATCGAATTATTGGGAATATGGGAAAAGCTTAACAATCCGAATTTTAAACCCGTCGAATTCGACGGGTTTAGAAATCAATCAGGGCTAAATAGCTTTGTAATGACACCTAAAAAGTGGATTGAAAATACAAATGCGATAGGAATTATTTCAAAATCCGGTCGTTATGGTGGGACTTATGCTCATAAAGATATTGCATTTGAATTTGCGTCGTGGATATCCGTAGAATTCAAATTATACATAATTAAAGAATTTCAAAGATTAAAGGATGAAGAGAATAAAAGATTGTCTCTTGACTGGAATCTTCACAGGACTTTATCAAAAGTAAATTACCGAATACATACCGATGCAGTGAAAGAAAATATAATTCCGCCTGAAATTTCTAAAGCTCAAGAATCATTCATTTATGCAAGTGAAGCTGATCTACTTAATGTAGCTTTATATGGCAAAACAGCATCGCAGTGGAGAAAAGAAAATACTGATAAAGAAGGGAACATCAGAGATTATTCAACAATTGAACAACTGTTAGTTTTGGCAAATCTTGAGAGCCTGAATGCAGAATTTATCAGAATGCAGATACCCATGAATCAGAGACTGGTAAACCTGAACAGATCGGCAATAGCTCAAATGAAATCGCTTCTGTCTCTGAATCAGGTAAAAAAATTGAAATAAAGAAATGAGTTGGTGACAAATTCTCACCGGCTGGAATTTGCAGGAGGCTTCTGCAAGATTTAAAGAAAAAAAAAGGAAATTTATGATTGAGAAATTAAAAAAAATTGGTGAAAGTGTTTTGAATAACAGCTCTGATGAATTAATGTCTGAAACCGATCAAAGAAGAGTAAAATTACTTGGGCAGCTTATAGAGCCAAAATCAAGGGAGGAAGTACAACGAGCTATTTGCATAAATTTTGATATGGCAAAACAAACTTTTAAATTTGAATTAGATAAAGAGCTGGTTAAAGACAATTCAGAGTATTTCTTTGCTTTAAGTCAAGGCGGACAGGCATCGAGAATATTTGCAGCTACTAATAGTTTGGGGCATCTGCTTTATATGTTCTACGATGATACAATAAGATATTTAACGGATTGTAGAAATGCAAAGAAATCAAGAGACTGGTTTGAAAAAAACATTTCTAATGATTATGACAACCTGATTACTCAGTTGAAAGGATTGTGCAAAGAAACTGATATTGAAGGTAAAAAGAAATTGGAAAAATATTTTATTTTAAGCAATTCTCAATTGGATGAAGAGCAGCAGGTTTTATTCTCTGTAATTTACGATCAAGTAAAAGCAGATGAACTAACCAAAGAAATTGACAAACAAAAAAATGAAATTGAAATACTGGAGATAGCTTACACAAAACTTATCTATCAATTATTCAATCTTAACGCAAAGAAAATACCGGGTATATTCCTTTTGAAATTTGACGGCAAGACAATTTTAGAATATGAGAATTGCAAATATAAAGATGACTACATCAACTTAATGTATTATTGGTTTTTTGAAAAGTCAGGTACAGAGAAAGGTACTGGAGGAAAGACTTGTCATGTATGCGGAAAAACTAATACAGCTGTCAGCAGTGATTTTATTTGGAAATTTTTTGGAACGACAAATAATCTCTATTTTGATGGAACCAATAATAAAAACGATTATAAAGCTTTTGGTATGTGTTCAAGTTGCTCCGAGAATATTAAAATGGGAATAAATTTCATTGAAAACGATCTCGGAGATTTTTCTTTCGGTATGACCTATTTTATTATTCCTAATTTAAAGGACGGTACTAAAGTTCAAAAAGAATGTAAAGGAATAATTAAACTACTTGATAACAAAGATATTGCTGATTTGGATATGTTTCAAAGGCTCAGTGATAAAATGGATAAATTCGATGTAATGTTTTATTATAAACCTCCGGCATCAAAAGCATTTAATGTTTTGAAGCTAATTAGCAACATAGAAATTAAAGACTACTTAGCAAAGTTAAAGAATTTTATAAAGTTTAATGAAAAATATAATCTGTATTCTCTTGGAGATTTCGGTCATTTAAGTTTCTCTGATATTAGATATCATATTTTCCCTTCAAATTCATCACATGTCAACCCTGATTTTAAAATTTATGGAAAAAAACTGCTAGATTTCCTAGATGAATTTCTAACTGGAAAGCCAATCAGTTACAACTTCCTAATTTCAAACTTTATGGATATAGCTAAATTGCGTTACCATAAAGATCGCTATGACAAGTTATCCGCTTTCAAACTCAATATTTTTATCACAATGTTAAATGAATTAAATATGTTAAAAGGAGAACGCATGGAAACAACAGGAAATTTCATTACTGAGATTGCCAAAAAAGAGTATGCCGACTTTTTTGCAACACACAAAGCTGTTTATGAAGAAAACAGCTTTAGGCAAGGTTTATTTTTGATGGGAACTGTCATTAGTAAAATAAAATACGCACAGTCCGGTAAAAGCTCAAATTTTCTAGACAAACTTAATTTTGACGGTATTTCTCCACGCAGGATACCTCAGTTGGTAAACCAGGTCAAAGAATACAGCTTAATCTACAAAATCTATGAAGAACAGGGAATCTGGGCAAACATTACAGACCGTTTGCAAGGTATCGAATTAATTCAGATGCGACCGGATGAAGTACTCTTCTACATTCTGAGCGGAGTCTCTTATGAAGATTACCTTGGAATCATGTTTGCCAAGCAACAGGCTGCTCTTAACACAGAAAATGTCACTGCTGATACTCCAACTCAAACAACAAATTTAAATTAAGAGGTGAATTATGTCCACAATAACCAAAAACAGCCAGCTCCTGTTTCTTTACGACGCCAAAATGTCCAATCCTAACGGCGATATGGATAACGAGAACAAACCCCGCATGGATTACGATACCAGTACAAACTTGGTAAGTGATGTGCGAATTAAGAGATTTATTCGTGATTACTTTGAAAGCAATCTTAAAGAATCAATCTTTGTAACCTCAGATGCAAAAAATTCCAAAGAAAGAGGTGTACAATTACAGACTGAAAATAAAACACACAAGGACTTGATTGATGTACGCTTATTTGGTGCTGTGTTTGCAGAAAGTGGTGCTAATTCTCATCTCACCGGTCCTGTTCAATTTGATTGGAGCTACTCTCTCAATCCGGTAACATTGGTTGATAGCTCTACTATAACATCCAGCTTTAGTTCAGGTGAAGGTGTTGGTAAAGATTTTAGAGTCAATTACTCTCTCCTTGCAGCTTCCGGCACTATCAACGCTCAAGCTGCTAAAGATACAAACATGAGCGTAGTAGATCAGAAAATATTCGATGAGGCAGTGGTAAAAGCTATGCCTTTAAATCCTACCAGATCAAAACGACTTAATCCGAGATTGTACTTGAGGATTGAACTGAATGATGACAGTCATACGCTCAAAGACCTCAGAGAGTATTTAAAAATAAGCTACGAAGATAAAGACAAAGAGCTGGACTCATTTCAGGTGCGTTTTATTTCTCAAGTCAAATTAGATATTACTGCACTAATCACTTATCTGGAAAGCAAGAAGCACTTGATTTCTAAAATTCTGTGGTGGAAAGATGATCAGATCCAAATTACTAACTGGCAGGATTTAGCAACTAAATTTACCGGTAAAATGGAAGAAATAAAAATCGATATTGAAAAACAAAATAACTAAAGGCAAGTTATGATAAACAGATTGATTAGTTTTGAACTGTGCGGTAGGTTTGCTCATTTCCGCAAGTTCTACACAAACTCATCTTCCTTGACTTATCTTTTACCGCCTAAGACGGTAATAACTGGACTCTTGGCTTCTATTTTACAGAAGCCGAGAGATAGTTATTATGATTTGTTCAAAGAAGAAAATACAAAAATAGCGATTGCCTTAAATTCAAAAGTCAAAAAGCAGATGCAGAGCATGAATTATCTACATGATAAATTCCACGACTATTTAACCAAAGGCGGAGAAACCAAGTATCATCACAGTCAGTGTAAGCTAGAGCTTCTCTCAGGCGTAGATAATAGCTTTATCAAATATCAGGTTTATGTATGGCATAGCACGATTTTCGGTGACTTGTTGTCGGCAATAACTGAGAATCGTCTTGGTTATGGTATTTATTTCGGACAAAGACAGTTTAGTGCATTTATTCAAAATGTTCAAGTGATAGATAGCTTTAAACGGGTTGAAAACTCAACATATTTAGATAGTGCTATTTTAAAAGAAAATATTATATCTCTAGGGCTAAACGAGACATGCCATATTATCAGCGAACTGATGCCATCTTCAATGAAACCGGAATTCGAAGAAATAAAAGAAAACAAGAACAAAAAGAGAACTGCTGAGTCAGATGTAAATAAGACTACAAAAATTATTGGAAGAGAACCTGTTAAAACTTGTACAGTGTTTTTTGAAAGTACAGGTCAAAGAATAACTGGACAGTTTAAAAACTGTTGGCAGGCTGATGACAAAGTTATTTCTTTTTATTAAAAGGTAAGAGTATGAATTTAATTTCACATCCGCAAGAAGGTAATATTGCCGAAAAGCTACTTTTTACCCATTTATTAAATGTAGCAGAAAAAGCCAAAGTTATTGTTTCAGATTTAGAACTGGATTTGAGCTTAATCAGCAAAGATGAATTAGCTAGGTTGGCATTTACAATCTGTCTATTTCATGACCTTGGAAAAGCAACTAGCTACTTTCAGGCTTACATAAGAGGTACAAGAGGTTCTGATAATTTGACACGACACAGTTTGTTATCGGCTGTAACGGCTTATCTTGCTGTAAAAGATTTATTCAAATCCGAACTATGGGCATACACAACATTTTTATTGATCAAGGAACATCATGGTAATTTGTCCAGCTTTGATAAATCCTCTGTAAATGAGGATCGATTAAGAACTGATCTGAGTCAAATCAATACTCAAATAGATAATATCCTTAAAAGTGAGAATTTTCATTTAATCAAAGATTTCTACAAGGCTCACATTGATTATGATTTCGTACTTGTGCCATTAGGCTTTGATGAGTATAAATCGGTTTATGAGAATTCAGAAGAACTGCTTGATGAATTATTTGATGAAAATGATGAAAAGAGGATAGAACTTTTCTTTATAATAAATCTACTCTTTTCTGCTCTCTGTGATAGTGATAAGCACGATGCAGCAAGATTAGACTTAGAGTATTTTGATAATAATTTAAATGAACTTAATCTTGATGTTTTTCCAATTATAGAAAGCTTGGGTAAAGCCAAGCCCGAGAAATTTGATCCGCAAAAACCAATCAATAAACTAAGAAATCAATTTTTAAACGAAATTGATAATGCGAAGATTTCAAAAGATAAATACTTTTACACAGTAACTGCGCCTACAGGAATAGGTAAAACTTTTGGTTGTTTGGCTTTTGCTAATAGATTAAACAATCAATTTATTAAGAAAAAGCGAGTAATCTATTGTCTGCCTTATACTTCGATTATTGATCAGAACTATGAAGAGTTTGAAAATGTAATCAGTCATAATTTAAAAGAAAAATATCGGGCTAAACCAAGCCGGTATTTGTTAAGGCATCATCACTTGACTTCAAAAAGAATTATAAATCGCACAGATCAAGAAAATTATAGTTACAAAGACTATCTCGATGATACGCTTTTTGTTGAAAGCTGGCAAAGTGCTTTAATTGTTACAACCTTTGTCCAATTTTTTCATAGCGCAATAGGCTGGCAAAATTCTTTTTTGAAGAAGTTTCATAATATTGTAAATTCCATCGTTATATTGGATGAAATTCAAAACATTAATCCTGAGTATTATAAGTTTATTGGTCAAGCTTTTTCAGTTCTCGGGAAGCGATTTAATACTTATTTTTTGCTTATTACAGCAACGCAACCGAATATCTATGAGAAAAACTGTGAAATTGTAAAGTTGGTGAACAGTGAAACATACATGACAGCAAATGTATTTAATCGAGTCAGGCTTTCACTTTTACAAAATTGTTTTAGCATTGAGAGTTTTTCTCGATATTTTGAGAAAAATTTTAACGATAGAAATTGTTTGCTTGTATTGAATACTGTTAAGTCTGCAATTGCAGTCTATGAAAAGATCAAACTAAAATATCAGGATTATCAAGTATTATGCCTTACAACTAACTTAACTCCTTACGACAGAAAATTGAAAATTGAAGCAATTAGAAATAACTTGGAAGAAAAGAAGAGAGTAATTGTAGTCTCGACTCAGCTTATAGAAGCTGGTGTTGATCTCAGTTTTAAGACTGTTTACAGAGATTTTGGACCTTTAGACTCAATAATTCAGGTTGCAGGAAGATGTAATCGTAATTTTGAATACGAAGAGCTTGGCGGTAATATGTATTTGTTCAAATTAAGTAATGATAAAAACAAAGAATATAGCCATATAATTTATGACAACTATCTTTTACAACGGGTGGGCAACGTACTAAAAGAAAATGATTACAATTCTTCTGATTTTTATGGACTGTCATCTGATTATTACGATAGTATTGAGTTCATAGCTAAGAGCATTCAAATACTTAAAGGAGTATGCAATTTGAATTACGATCAAGATATTAATAATCAAATGGCGATCAAAGATTTTAAAATTATCGAAGAGGATTATTTTAAAGAAAATATTTTTATTTTAAGAACAAAAACAGCTCAAGATGATATGGAAGAATTGTTAAGATTAAAAGACAACCTAAAAGAGACTGCAACTTTGCCAAAGACAGAAAAAGATAATATCAATTTGAGAATAGAGCTATTAAAATCAGAATTAAAACAATTTTCAATCAGCGTAAGCAAGCCAGATTTGGAAAAATACAAAAATATAATTAAGCCAGAATATGAAAATGAATTTTATAAGTATATTAGTTTTCAAGATCAAGGAAAGTATGCTTACGATGGACAAACGGGTTTTTTAAGTGAGCCTAAAGAAGAAATACCAAGCTGTAAATGTTTCTAAGAGAATTTAAATGGACTTAATTTTTACTACACCGGGCACCTACCTTTCCGTCAAAGACGAGATGATTCTTGTTACTGTCGGTGAGAATAAAACAAAGGTATCGCCTGTAAAAGTTGACAGGCTTATTCTTACGAGTGACGGAGTGATTACGACTGCGGTGATCAATCTTTGTACGGAAAATAATATCGATATAATTATCTTGGATAAGTACGGTAATCCGTCAGGCAGGTTTTGGCATTGCAGGTTCGGGTCGCTGACAACGATCCGCAGGAAACAGCTTGAATATAGTGACATTGAGAAAGGTTTTGAGATTGCTAAAGGCTGGATAGTTCAGAAGATTACTAATCAGATTGAATTTTGTGAAGAGATCTCCAAGAACAGGACACTTCTTCATGATGATATAACTCCTAAGCTGGATTCGATCAGAAATAATTTAGAAAATCTTAAGAACTTGGAATGTAATTCTGAGACTAAAATCGGAAATATTATCGGGCTGGAAGGGAACAGTTCGAGGATGTATTTTGAGATACTTAACTTGTGCTTGTCTGAAAGATTCAAATTCAACGGCAGGAGCAGGCAGCCCGCAGAAGATCCTTTCAACGCATTTTTAAATTATGCCTACGGAGTGCTTTATTCCGAAGTTGAAAGAGGCTGTATCATAGCAGGCTTAGATCCGTATATAGGATTCCTGCATACCGATAATTATAATAAAAAATCACTGGTGTTTGATATAATTGAGAATTTCAGGATTGATGCTGATACGATTGTATTTCACCTCTTCACTAAAAAACTTGTCAATAGCTCAATGTACGATGAGCTTAAAGCAGGTTATTCTCTGAATAAAGAAGGTAAGAAATTATTTTTTGATGAGAGAAGCAAATATTATGAAAAAATAGTCAGATACGGAAATAAAAATATAGCAAGGAGCGGTATCATTCAGGCATTCTGCCATAAGTTTGCAAATGACTTATTGAATTAATTGGAGGCAGTTTATGAATATATGGGTAATTTACGATATTGAGAGCTCAAGGCAGGGAGACAAACGGAGAAGGAAAATTATTAAACAAATAGAGAAATTTGGTCTTTACAGGGTGCAAAAATCTGTATTCCTTGGCAATATTGAAAATAATAGGATTGAAGAACTTGAATTATTTTCAGAAGGTCTTATTGACCATGAAACCGACAGTGTTTATATATTCCCGATGTGTAAGACTGATTTCGATAATGTTAAAATGATCGGATTAGGTTTTGATAAAAAGATGGTGAGTGATGAAATCAATAATTTATTTTTCTAAAGACTATGTTTAACGAATATCGAAAATATATAACCGCAACCGATCTCCAAGAGTTTTGGTATTGTCCGAGATTCATCTATTATATGTATGTAACAAAAATCAGGCAGTATGAAGAAAAAAGAGTAAAAGTACAGATAGGCAGGGATGTTCACAAAGCCAAAGCCTTAGAAAAAGATTATTTAAGAAAATCACTCGGCGTGGTCAAGCAGGAAAAGGAAATGTACCTCAGCGATGAGAGCTTAGGAATTTGCGGTATAATTGATGAAATATTGCATTTAGAGGATGGCAGTGTAACTACTCTTGAGTATAAATTTGCCGAGAACAAATATAAATTCCGTACTCAATTCTATCAGGCTGTTTATTACTCATTATTGATAGACTCTAACTATAAAACTAATATGACCAGTTGTTATTTCGTATATACGAGAACAGGCTCGAAACTAGTAAAATACGATATAAAGCCGAAGCATAAAGAATATATTATAGATTGCATAAAGGAGTTTAAGAAAATTACTCATGAAGGATATTATCCCAAAAGAACGAAATATTTGAGGCAATGCTTAGATTGTACTTACAATAAGATTTGCGATAAATATTGATTTTTCCGCAACTGTTCGTTGACATAGCACTATAAATTTCGTATATTATACGAGTTGCAAAATATAAAATGACCGCAGAATGAATTGAAATATGGAGGAGAATTATCAAAATAGTCCGAAAATCAGCAGTTTTAGCTCCAAAATTTAAAAGCTTAAGTAGCAGATATTCTGATATATAAAAGATAAATGCTCTCCGCGCCCAGAATCCAATAAAACAAGGATTGAAACGATAAGTGTCCCCGGCAACGAATAGTGAAATCACCGGCTCCGCGCCCAGAATCCAATAAAACAAGGATTGAAACTCTGTAATTCTTTCTTTTTCTTTGCCGCTTTTTCGTCTCCGCGCCCAGAATCCAATAAAACAAGGATTGAAACAGATTTCAATCTGCTTATTGAAACTTTCCATCTGCTCTCCGCGCCCAGAATCCAATAAAACAAGGATTGAAACCCACCGTTTTTTATTATCTTCTGCCGTCATGTTTAACTCCGCGCCCAGAATCCAATAAAACAAGGATTGAAACTTACAAAGCCGATCATTCAGTTCTTCAAGTTCACCTCTCCGCGCCCAGAATCCAATAAAACAAGGATTGAAACTTGGTAAGTGAAGTCGAAAACTGCTCAACACTCGCGTCTCCGCGCCCAGAATCCAATAAAACAAGGATTGAAACATTTCAGGACTTTCAAAGTTCACCCTTGCAATGAATCTCCGCGCCCAGAATCCAATAAAACAAGGATTGAAACTATATATAGACTACCTACTATAGGTTCAACTAACCCAGCTCCGCGCCCAGAATCCAATAAAACAAGGATTGAAACATATTACAGACGATCCCGAAAAGAACCTATACGCAACTCCGCGCCCAGAATCCAATAAAACAAGGATTGAAACTAACTTTATAAGCTTCGTCAACGAGCCATTCTAAAAGACTCCGCGCCCAGAATCCAATAAAACAAGGATTGAAACAGTCCGACGGAGTTCTGATAAAGGGCTTTCATGTACTCCGCGCCCAGAATCCAATAAAACAAGGATTGAAACAGCGCCGGGAGTGTTCGTCAAAGACAAGCTGTCAATCTCCGCGCCCAGAATCCAATAAAACAAGGATTGAAACTGAAATCAACAAAAGAGACTTACGCCGAAAGGCAAACTCCGCGCCCAGAATCCAATAAAACAAGGATTGAAACTATGTTATAATTAAACGAGGCGAAACTACAGAAAGTCTCCGCGCCCAGAATCCAATAAAACAAGGATTGAAACTTACGCTGTCAAGTACGCCCGCTTTGTACAGCTCGACTCCGCGCCCAGAATCCAATAAAACAAGGATTGAAACTTATCTTCGAAAGTTCCAAAGCAAGTGTCTGGCTCGCTCCGCGCCCAGAATCCAATAAAACAAGGATTGAAACTCTCAGCAAGCAAGTCGCTAATCTCGAGTTGTAAATCTCCGCGCCCAGAATCCAATAAAACAAGGATTGAAACTTCATCTATGCACAAAGGCAAGAACGCACGCAAAGGCCTCCGCGCCCAGAATCCAATAAAACAAGGATTGAAACTGAGTTAAAGAAGTGGAGAGAGAAAGCGGAAAAAGACTCCGCGCCCAGAATCCAATAAAACAAGGATTGAAACTGTCTTCCTATCATTTTTATATTAGAGACACTTACACTCCGCGCCCAGAATCCAATAAAACAAGGATTGAAACATATAATCAAAGGTCAAGAGCTGGAGTTCACACCGACTCCGCGCCCAGAATCCAATAAAACAAGGATTGAAACACATCAAGTAACTTAAAAGAAGATCAAGTATCGGCTCTCCGCGCCCAGAATCCAATAAAACAAGGATTGAAACTGGGTCACCAGCTTCCAATAACTTTCAGAACCAAAGCTCCGCGCCCAGAATCCAATAAAACAAGGATTGAAACTGACATACCCTGCAAAGCGGTGCGAGATTCTCAGGACTCCGCGCCCAGAATCCAATAAAACAAGGATTGAAACTGGACTGATCCGCAATGCTTACATCTTTTCATTCACTCCGCGCCCAGAATCCAATAAAACAAGGATTGAAACCAGTGTTCTAAGGTGTCGTGATATTCAAGAGCAAATTCTCCGCGCCCAGAATCCAATAAAACAAGGATTGAAACCAGAAATGGCTTCCGTTATGTCAGAACGAAGTCAACTCCGCGCCCAGAATCCAATAAAACAAGGATTGAAACGGCTTCTTGTCTCTCGGTTTTGCTATTGGATCAAGCCTCCGCGCCCAGAATCCAATAAAACAAGGATTGAAACTTAGTTGTCAGGTTTATTTATGGTGCAGGTGGAACAACTCCGCGCCCAGAATCCAATAAAACAAGGATTGAAACTTGAGTAGAAATTGCCGAGATAGTCAGCGCCTCAGCTCCGCGCCCAGAATCCAATAAAACAAGGATTGAAACCGAAGCTATATTATCTACAAAAACTCATACTGCTACTCCGCGCCCAGAATCCAATAAAACAAGGATTGAAACTTTAACACTTGCAACAAATTAAAACGGCTACATGGACTCCGCGCCCAGAATCCAATAAAACAAGGATTGAAACCAGACAATCCACTGACCTGATTTGGAAAATAGATACTCCGCGCCCAGAATCCAATAAAACAAGGATTGAAACTTGTCATTCGTGATTTCACGGCACTTTTGAAGAGCCTCCGCGCCCAGAATCCAATAAAACAAGGATTGAAACATGAGGTGACAAAATGAAAGACTTTCTTGAAAAAGCTCCGCGCCCAGAATCCAATAAAACAAGGATTGAAACTGATATATATATACTAATTGGTTCAGGCATAAACTTCTGACCATGCCCTTTCTAACTGCATATAGGCTGCGCTAAAATATTTCGCAAATACTTCTTGCCGTGTCACGATTTGACACGCCTCTGTTCGTATATTTCTTAAAAGTAATTTAAGAGAGGCAGTTATGTCGGAATATGAAATGGAAAAATTTGAGGCTAGTATTCGGGAAAAGATCTATTCGATCCGGGGCTTTCAGGTGATGCTGGACAGGGACTTGGCAGAGCTGTATGGGGTGGAGACCAGAAGGGTAAATGAGCAGGTCAAACGAAATAAGGGGAGATTCCCTGTAAGTTTTTGTTTTATGCTAACAATTGACGAATTTGAAAACTTGATGTCGCAATTTGCGATATCAAGTTGGGGCGGTTATCGTAAAACGCCCTATGCTTTCACCGAGCATGGAGTAGTTATGTTGTCTTCAGTACTTCGTAGTGACAGAGCAGTATGAGCCTGTTGAAGTCGTGGAGTTCGATAATTCTCATGACAGGTTCATTCTGATAGATGAGAAGGTAATTTATCACTTCGGAGCGTCGCTGAAAGATCTTGGTAAAAAGTGGTTCGGGTTCTCAAAGATGGATGTTGAATCTATTGAGATGCTTTCGAGGATTAATAAATAATATTATGAATAAGTATTATATCAGAAAATTTCTGAGCATGAAGTTCGAGTTCTCGATCCTGTCGTAAAGGGATTCGTATAGTTTTTTCAGGATCGCGTAGCCTGTATCTTTGTCGCTTTCCATCAGTTTATTCAATTTTGAACCGTTTATCCTGATCAGCTCTGATTCGCTTGCAGTTACTGCCGTCGCGCTCCTTCTTCTTTTGACT
>JAQUYS010000093.1 GCA_028691765.1 Candidatus Nanoarchaeia archaeon
TGAACTTGACTGGGTAATATAATCTTTTATTTTTATTTGTTGATTTTTTGTTTTCTTCCATTATTATCACTTTTATGTGTGTGTTTGATTTTGAAATAATCTTTTATTAATATGTATCCTGCTTCGAACATTGCTCTCATTCTTCTTCACCTAAATTTAATTTTTCTAATAATTCTGCAACACAAATAAGATTATCATTTTTTCCATTAGTATAATATTCTGTGAGGGGTTCTGCGTGTCCATATGAATAACATTTATCTATTGCTTCTCTAATTTTATCTTTAGTGATTGATTTTTCTCTATGTAGTTTTAATATCTTTTGAATGTGTTCATACGCGCTTGGTATTGTCCAACCACTCTTTTGATGACCACAAGTTTGACATTTGTTTCTTTCGTGTTCTAATAGATCTAGTGAATTTTTAGTTAGGAATACTGGTTTCCTTTCCATATCTATCGGGAAGCCACATTCTCTACAACATTCTTTCATGTATGTTTTCTCTTTAGTTTTTATTTTCATTGTTCACCACCTCATAAAATGTAGCCAATACATCTTCATCAAAAATTTGAACACTTCTTTCAACATCATATTTTTTATTTTTTTGTTTAATGGTAATTGTTCCATCCTTCCTTTTACTAAATGTGTGGCTCCAACCATTATTTGATTTTATTGTTTTACTATTCATTGTTTCACCTTTCATTTATTTTTAACGTCATCTTTAAATTCCATGTAATTAATCATTTCTCTGTTTTGATTTATATTTGTCATGATTAATTGTTGCATGTCTTCTTTCGCGTCCATCAAACCACGAATGTACCATTGCATCTCTCGTTTTGTATTGAACTTGACTGGGTAATATAATCTTTTATTTTTATTTGTTGATTTTTTGTTTTCTTCCATTATTATCACTTTTATGTGTGTGTTTGATTTTGAAATAATCTTTTATTAATATGTATCCTGCTTCGATTAATGCTTTTTCAAAGATTATGTGATTTACACTTGCATAACAAGTATACAAAGCTGTATTCTTTTTTGTAAATTTACTTACGTTTTTGTAAATACTTAGTAAAAAGTTATAAAGTGCATCGTTTCTTAAGTTATCATTTTTTAAAACATCCCATTCTCTGCCGTTTGGATTGTTTGTTCCTTTGTAGCTTACTCCATACGGAGGATCAGTCCAACACATGTCTGCGATTTTATCGTTCATTAATTTTTTAAAATCTTCTTCATTTGTGCTATCTCCACACATTAATCTGTGTTCGCCTAGCAACCATATTTCTCCATGTTTTACTTTTGGTTCTATTGGAAGATTTGGAACTCTATCTATGTTTTGTTCTTTTGCTAGTTGTTCTTTTTTAGAGAGTAATTCATCTAGTATAGGTTAATCAAATCCTGAAAGAGTTAAATATACACCTCTTGATTCTAGTTCTAATAATAAATCTTTTAATTTTTCATCACTAAGTCCACATTTATTTAATAATTTTCTGAATTTAGCCCCTTCTCCTTGTTCTCCATATTGTTTTAATTGACCTAAGTTTAATTCTTTTTCAACCCTTTCCAAGATTTTAATTAGATTTAATCCATCTGTTGAATTTCTTGGACATTCATATATAACTCCTAATATTTCTTCTTTAGTTGTTCTAAATACATCTCGGACTTTTTGTTTTTCAATAAAACTTTCATTAACACTATCTTCTGAAATCCATACTTTATTCCCGTCTTGACAATTCGTATGAAATTCTTTAAATATTTCCAGTTCTGTTTTTCGTTCTATCATTCTTTCCTCTTTATTGTGCTCCTAACTGTCATACAACCAAAGCATACTTGAGTTAAAGCATCGTGGAATGTTGAGTAAATTGCTTGTTGAGTATGTTTTCCTTCACATTCTTGTATATGTTTTCTTACTTCTTCTTGTGTTTCACAATATTCAAATTCTAACTTCATTTTGCACCTATAATTTTAAGTAGTTTTTTATGTAGTTTAATTTTTGCTGCTGACCTTGCTGACCATGCTGCTGACCATGCTGCTGACTCTGCTGCTGACCATGCTGCTGACCTTGCTGACTCTGCTGCTGACCTTGCTGCTGACTCTGCTGACTCTGCTGCTGACCATGCTGCTGACCTTGCTGCTGACGATGCTGACGATGCTGCTTCTTGGTTTTTCTTTGTTGGAGTTTTTAGCCATATTTCAGCAGCCTCTATTGCTTCTCGTGGTCGTTTGTCGGTTTTATTGTACTTTTCAAAGTTTTTAAGGCATTCTCTTGCACAATAAATACTCCATTCAACAGCGTGTCTTTTTGTAAATCTATAAGTTTCTAAAACTCTCATTTCACTCGCTACAAACTTATCTTCTGCTTCTTTAATATTTCCTCTATATTCTACCTTAGCAAGAATACCAGGAGTTACAAAGTTCATTGCATCTACGAAGTTTTTACTTGCATGAAACCCTGAGTTACAAACAGAAACGTTTCCTTCGTGTTTATACCATTGTCCTTTTTTCCACTTAAAGTCGCCATATTGTGATTTCATTCCTTTAAGCAATACTTTCCAACCAATTTTAGTTTTTGTTTTCATTCTCTCACACTCTCATATTGATGTATTCTTGCTACATCATAAATAAATAACTGATGTTGTAAATCCAACTTATCATAATTATCTGGTAGATTATTATAAGGTTTCTTCAAACTCTTATGATGTTTATAGTAATCTCTTTGAACTTCTAACATACTAATGCCGTGAGAATGGACTATCTCACTTACATTGTT
>JAQUYS010000028.1 GCA_028691765.1 Candidatus Nanoarchaeia archaeon
CAATGACAACTTTTATAAAATCCAAGCCACTGAAATGTCTATAACAATCGAATTCAAAGGATTGAGACCGTGGAAAGAAAATTGAGCCGACAATTTTAAAATTTCAGTCGTCTTCGTTTTTCGCACAGAATGACGACAGAACGCCACAAAATACAGAACTAAACCATATAAACCAGTAACCACTTATGAGTAACAAACAAACAGAAACATTTATAAAGTTACCAATATTACTATTTCTTATGGCAAAAAAAAATTCAAATTCAACAACATCCGCAACACAGTTATTTTTGGGGATAGCTTCACTAAGCGCAGGAGCTTATCACGGTTATTGTGACGCTCAAGGAATTCCTTTTGAAAAAGCGAATTTAGAATGGTCGCTAACTTATGGGCCTGCAATTGTACAAGGAGCTGTAGGGGCAACAATAGTAGGAATGGCTGGTTTAATTAAAGGAACAGCAATTGGTAGTACATCCGGTTGGGGAGATAGTTGCCTTGAAAAAATTGCAAAAGGAAGTGGTGGCGCAGTTATTGGAACAACAGTTGGTGGTATTTTAGGTGGCACTGTTGGTGGAATCAAAGGCGGAGTACAAACTTTAGTCGGATATGGGATTGGATACTTAACAGGATATTTATCAAAGTAAATTTTTATATTTTTATATTTAATTCTAATTACAAAGTAAATTTGAATTCTGAGAAACTAAAGATGGATTTAAGTCACAAGTACACCAAACAAAAATCACCACATATGATTTAAAAAGATTTAAATATATCTTTGTCCAAAAAAGCATCATGAATAAATATCTCAAATTACTAATTTCAGTTTTAATTCCTTTATTCATAGGTATGTTGGGCTCGATTTTCACCTCAACATCAATAAACACATGGTACATATCCTTAATTAAACCATCTTTTAATCCTCCCAATTGGATTTTTGGTCCAGTTTGGACAGCATTATTCATATTAATGGGTTTAGCCTTTTTCTTAGTCTGGTCTGAAGAAACTAAAAAATTACAAAAATATAAATCTGGCGCAACAAAATTATTCTCAATACAATTAATGTTGAATTTAATTTGGTCAGCCCTATTTTTCGGTTGCAGAAATCCTTTGGCATCATTCATAGAAATAATAATATTAGAATTTTTCATAATTTGGACAACAATACAATTTTACAAAGTTTCTAAACCTGCAGCGTATATGATGATTCCATATATTTTGTGGGTTGCTTTCGCATCCGCATTAAATCTAGCGTTTGTAATATTAAATTAAGAAAAATAAAAAATTAAATTCTTTCAAAACCAATCTTGAATTCAGTTTCTTTTATTTTGAAAACATCTTTAGGTTCAGGACAATTCAGTAATAGTTCTTTAGCTCCGACTTTGGATTTGAGTTCAATTTGGAATTTCAGAATATCTCTAAATAGATCTTTATCCGAAGATTCAATGAATAGTTTAATTTCATCAATTTTTTCAAGTCCAGCAACCTTTCTCATGTTTTGAACTCGTCTAGTCAATTCTCTTGAATATCCTTCTGCAATTAATTCAGGAGTCATCTCTAAATTTAACTTAACTTTTCCACCATCAAATATTACTGAACATTCTCCTTCTTGAGTTAAAACTTCAAGAACAAACATATCTTTAGTGAATTCTCGTCCATCAATTACAAAAATATCTTTACCTGCTTCAAGTTCTTTAATATATTGAATTTTATTAGTCATTATATGTGGAATAACATCTCCTGTTTCAGTTCCAAATTTAGTTCCAATTACTTTGTAGTTTGGTTTAATATCATACCTAACGGGAACTCGACCATAAGTTATTTCTTTAATATTCAATTGAGATTTTAATAATGAATTGTATTTTTGAATTATGATTTTCTTTTTATCATCAACATCAACAATTAATTCCTGTATTGGCCAACGCACTCCAAGTTTTGCTTTCTCTCTCGCAGAAAGAGTATTTGTAATTATTTTTTGCGCTTCAAACATTCCTTCTTCTAAAGTTTCATCAATTAAATCTTCATTAAATTTAGGCCATTCTCTTTCATGAATTGAAATTTGATTAAATAATTCTAAACCAGTTTCTTTTAAATTAAAATGCATTTGTTCAGAAACAAATGGCGCTGTAACCGAATACATAGTTATAATTTCATTTATTGCCGAAATTAAAGTTGCAAAAACCGCTTGTTTTTCTTCCTTAGTTCCAGTTGAAGCTTTATCTCTTACTAATTGAACATACGTTCTTGATAATTCTAAATACAATTCTTCAACAATGTAAGGAAATTCATTTAACTCATAATTATCTAAACATTTAGTTGCTTTATGAATTGCTGAATGAAGTTTAGAAAACATAAACTTTTCTTCTAAGTCTAAATGTTCAAGACCCGCCCTATAATCAACATCAGTAAACGAATTTGTTTTTTGCATATCAATTACAAATTTATGTAAATTCCATAAAACATGTTGATTTCTATATCTCAATTCAACATCATCGAAATTGTAAACTGCATCTAAACCTGGATTTGCACAACCAACAAAATAAGTTCTTGAAGCATCAGTCCCATATTTAGAGATTATCTCTTCAGGAATAATATAATTACCTAACGATTTAGACATCTTTCTACCTTGAGAATCATTAATATATCCATGCATATAACAAGTTTTAAACGCCTTTTTATCAAATGCAATTAATGAAACTAAATGCAATAGATTAAACCATCCACGAATTTGATCTTTTCCTTCCAAAATAAAGTCTGCAGGAAATAAATCTTCAAATGTTTTTTCATCAACAGGATATTTAATACAAGCAAAACTAGCTACACCCGCATCAACCCAAACATCTGCAACATCAGGAATTCTTTTGTAAACCTTTCCATCTAAGTTTATTTCAACATTATCAATAAATGGTTTGTGTAAATCTTCAATCTTATGACCACAAAGTGTTTCTAATTCTTTTGAACTTCCAACAACAAAATAATCTTCAGGATCTTCAACATTTCTCCAAATAGGTAAAGGAGTTCCCCAATATCGTTGCTTACTAATTGAATTATCACGAATATTTTCTAACCAAGAATTAAATGCATTATATGCAGCTTTAGGTTTCCAATTTATTCCATCATTTTCTGCAATTAATTTTTCTTTAATATCTTCAACTTTCAAGAACCATTGTTTTGTAGTTCTAAAAATAACTGGTTCATGACTTCTCCAATCATGAGGATAATCGTGAACATATGCGTGAGTGTAGATTAAAACACCAACCTTTTCCATCTCTTCAATAAATTTAAAATCATCTTTCTTTGCAGTCCAACCATTAAATCTACCAGAATTTTCAAATACACCATTTTCATTAACTGTGTTGTATGCAGGCAAACCATTTCGATAACCAACTTCATAATCTTCAGGACCACAACCAGGTGCACAATGAACTAAACCCGAACCCGCACTAGTATCCACAAATTCTTTCGAAAGTAAAACAGTATGTAGTTTTGGATAATCTTCCTTCATCATTAAATAATTCATATCCATCGCAAAAGGATGACTATATTCCCAACCTTCAAGTTTTTCTCCTTTAATTGTTTCCTCTACAAAATATTTTGTCTCCTTTAACTTTGTTAAAAAAGAATCAACCAAATCTTCACAAACCCACCAAAATTCAACTTCATTATTCTTTTCAACTCTGACCTTGCAATAATTTAATTCAGGATTAACCATCACAGCTAAATTAAAAGGAATTGTCCAAGGAGTAGTAGTCCATATAACAAGATGCTCGTCTGCTTCCAGATTTCTGCTTCCAGATTTCTGCAACTTAAACTTAACAAAAATAGCTGTGTCTTCAACTTCTTTATATTCCAATTCATGCTTAGCAACAGCAGTTGCAGCAGGAATATCCCAAGTCATGGTTCTTAATCCCTCATATAATCGACCTTTTTCATGAGCAGTTTTAATAAACCACCAAACAGAATTAATCCATTCATCAGATAAAGTCATATAAGGATTATCAAAATCCATCCAAACACCCATATTAATTAAAGTGTTAGTCATATCCTTTATTCTATCCAAAGTAAATTCTTTACAAGTCTTAGTAAATTTTTCAACACCATAATTTTGAACATCTCGTGCATCTCTAAGTCCTAGCTGTTTTTGGACTGCACCTTCAATAGGAATACCATGTGTATCCCAACCAGCTCTATCCCATACATCAAAACCCCTCATTCGTTTATAACGAATCAAAGAATCCTTAAGAGAATGATTCCAAGCAGTACCTAAATGAATTTTACCATTTGCATAAGGAGGACCATCTAAGAAATAGAATCTTGTTTTACCAATATTTTTAGATTTAATTTTATTGTAAATTTTATTTTCTTGCCAAAATTCTTGAACATTTTTCTCTACTTCAACAAAATTAAATTCCTTTATTGATTTCATACGCATTACCTTTTATTTATCTTAGACTAGACGAAATAGAATAGGATTTAAAAACATAACGATAAAAAAAGAAAATTAAATAGTTTTTTCTTCTATTGGCGCAATTTGTTGAGCATTACAACTACAATCATTACTCCAATAATCTGCTATTGCTCCTGGACACCAACATCCTTTCGCATAAGCCAAACCATCATCCGTTTGATTTTCTAAGCTTTCATTAATTGCAGTATCTATAGGATCAACGTCCACATTAGATTGATTTTCGTCTAAAATAATTTCCTCATTTAAGGTTTCGTCTACGTTTTCTGTTATAACTTCAACAGTATCAATATTAAACACAATCACTAAAAACACTATTGAAATTACGAGCATCATAAAATAAAACAAACCAACTTTTCTTTTTGCCATTTTTTTAACTCCAAATAATTATTCATAGTGATTTAATTAATTCATTTATAAATCTTTTCCCTTAAGAACATTTAAAAAAGAAAAAAATTAATCTAATCTCAATTCAGACTCAATTTTCTTCATAGCAGAATCAATAGCTACAAAAAGATTGAAATCCGTTAATTCAGTACTATAAACCTTCCCTTTGACAGTTAACCTGACATGAAGTTCATATTTTGAATTCTCTTCATCCGGACTTTTATGAATTGGTTTAACAGTCATAGTTAAATTGTCTATTGCTCCAACTTTGTCGGATATTTTTCGTGCATAGTTGCCTACAATCTTCTTGACAACAACCATTTCAGAAAAACCGATTTCTTTAAACCCTACTAAAGTTATATTTCCGCCTAATTCTATCATCTTCTTCACTCCATTCGAAGATTACTTAAAACGACATTTAAACATCATTTTAAGATATCTGTCACTATTATTATATTCTTAGAACTAAAACTATTTAAAGTTTGTGAAAAAATTAGAAAAAAATGTAAATTTATACAAATTCTACTTTTTTTGCACGAATTCCGCTTGATTGCGCGTGTTGCTTCTTACAAACTGTACACTCATATCTGAAATCCGTTTTCTTACTCTGTTTCTTACCAATCATTTTAGGTTTAGTTGGTTTAGAGTATTTACCAAGATTTCCCGCTCCTCTTCTTTCTCCACGAGCTTTAACACGATGTGTTGAACCAAAACTCATAGGTCTAGATGCGTTTCTAGCTCTTCTTTTAGCTAGAGAGACTTTGTGTTCAGTATGTTTATTACAATACGGACAATGTCTGTTCATCAGTTTGGGTACTTTCATAGATTTGGAGAAAACGAGATTTGTTTTTAAAGGTTTGGCTTTTAAAAGATAAAACTATTCGCCAAATTTAAATATGGCGCACATATAATTTCGTACAATGTCAGAACAATCTAAAGGAAAAAAAGTAATCTTAAACACAAAACAGTTAAAAATGATTGCGGGTTTAGTTGAAGCCAAATTCATACTTGAAGTTAGAAATGAATCTAGTGATTACGAAGATTGGTGCGATCTGGATCTAGATGTAATAAAAGAATTAACTACTTACTCTGAAGATGTTTATAAAATAACATTGCATAAAGAAGACGAGATATTGGAATTAGAGTTTCATAAAACAGATACAACAACTCCCGAAAATATAGTTTCAGACATATTATCAAAATTAATTAATGAAAAGCACATATGTCAAGACGACCGAGTTCTAATAATTTTAGATAATAGTATATCAAAATATAATTCAACAATTTTAGTTGTGGATGTTAACCGAGTATCCTATAGAATAGGTAAATTTAACCTTGCTGAAAACATGTCTTCAGAAACAATCTTAGAAGCAGTTTTAGACGTAGCGCAACAAATCGCAATAGAAGGAAGAGAAGGTAAAAAAATTGGAACTCTTTTTGTTATTGGAGATGAAGACGAATTAAAAAAATACACTCGCCAATTAATAATGAATCCATTCAAAGGTTATGAAAAAGAATTTTGCGACATAACAAATTTATCTTTACATGAAACCATAAAGAACTTTGCACAATTAGATGGCGGATTTATAATAAACAAAGAAGGAAGAGTTCTTAGCGCAGGGACATACATAGACGTAGATACAAGCAACATTAAAGCATATGCTGGTTGGGGAACTAAACACTTAGCAGCTGTAGCAATAACTAAAGAAACAAATTCAGTTTCTGTTTTAGTATCTGAAAGCGGTGGAAGAATAAAAGTTTTTAAGAATGGAAAATTAATGTTAAGAATTTAAATTAATCTTCCCATCAATATATTTTTGACAAAACGATTTAACATTAGGTGCACAAGAATAAATTTGATATTTTCTTATAGGTAGCCAAAATAGTTTTTCAAATTTTTCTGGCTCATTTACTTTTGGAGTTTGATTGTTTTCAATTATTCCAAGATATTTATATGATTTGTAATTATCACCATCAATAGTGAACTCTTCACATCCAAGACATTTAATAATCGTAACATCAATACCTAATTCTTCTTGACATTCTCTAAATGCCGTTTGTTCTAAGGTTTCCCCATTTTCAACTTTTCCTCCCGGAAACTCATAATGTTGATGTTTTATTTTCCAAAGAAGTAACATTTCTTCTTTTTTATTCACAATTACACAACCAGATAAGGAAACAACCATATATTTAGAGAAATAAAATACATATATAAAATTTGCTTAAGGTAAAAAATAATAAAATGAAAATTTATTCAAGAAAATCATTGATATGTTTTCCATCAATACTAACAAATGCAGTATCTTTATCTATAACATAAAATGTTTCTGGAATATTATTTTGGTTTAAATCTTGAATATGAATTTTATTTTTTTGAGAATTTTCTAATTGAATCCTTTCCATTTCAAATCTATGATTTGCCTCATAATAAGATTTATGTGCAACTATGCTTCCAATTCCGACAAGGAAAGTAGTTACACAAATATATCCTACTGCGTCGGCCCAATTAGTTCTTGTAGGGTTTTCATCACTCATTTTATTTACCTCTAAAAAGTATAAGCTGTCTAAATTAGTTTCAAGTTATAAATTTAACTATAACTACTTATAAAATAAAGTAAAGTTAAACCCAAAAAAAACAACACAAAACTAATTCTTTTCAATAAAAGTTCATCCATGTATTAAATTTAGAAAAAGAAGTTTAAAAATTTATTTAGAAAAAAATCGAAAAATTTACGGATTATTCAACAAGAATTCCGTTTATTTGACCTTCTTGACCAGGTCTTGAAGTTATCTTTGCTTTTCCTGCAGACGTTTCAACAATTGCACCCTTAGTAAGGATATTTCGTCTAACATAATGTCTATTTGCAGGATTTGAAGTTTCACTTTTTATATTTGCAACAACATGTTTTTTTGTTTTTGCATCATAAACGTTAACTTTGTTTGAAGCCAATAACTTAGATTTAGTATTTCCACCAATAGTTCTTTCAGATTTAGGTCTAATTTCACCTATTTTAGTATCTACAGGTAATCTACCAAAACGTGCTACTCGTCTAACTTTAGGACTTTTATAACGTCCTCCCGTTGCTTTTCTATTTGATCTTAATTGTAATATTGCCATTTTTTCACTCTTTTATAAATAAATTGAGATTATTTAGAATTGAAAGGAAACAAGAGAGGTTTTTAAAGGTTACGATAGTAACCTATGAACGAAATGAGTATGGTTACGAAAGCAAAGCTTGAGTAACTCAAGGAACGAAGTGAGAGAGTTTCGTAGGGCAGAGCAACAATAAATATTCTGAGCTGCCTTCTGCATACCGTATTCTGCATTCAGTTATACTCTCTCCAAGAAAACAGAACGCTGCATTCAGAAACCCGCACTCAGTTATAATCTCGCCAAGTATGTTTGCATTTTTCACATTTAAAGAATTTGGTTTCAGGTTCGTCGCCAGCACGAGTTTGCTTAGTCCAATAAAACGCTTTCAAATGACCGCATTCAGGACAAGCTTCATCTGTCAAAGGATAAATTTCTTCTTCTTTTTCTATGACTTCAATTTCCTTTTCATTATTTTCAACAGACTCTTTTACAGTAGGTTCCATTTCTTTCGAATTATAACCACAAGAACAACCCATGACAGGTTTATTCTTAACTTGTTTAACAGTCATCAAAGATCCGCATTTTGGACAAAACATCATATAGCACTTTTTCTTAATGCCACCTTTAAAAAGTTTACGATTTAGGCATCAATATGAAAAACTATATAAAGGCTAATATTTAAATACTGGTTTAAGAGGTATCAAAAGTGAATCTAAGTTTAATTCTAACGATTTTAGTCATTGTTGCTATAATAGTAATAATCTTCAAAATAATTAAAGGTATTTTAAAAGCTACCATAATTGTAGTTGCACTCATATTTTTAATCTCACTCTTTACAGGAGCAATGGTTTATGTGGATGCGAAACATTTAAGAACATCTTTAGAGTATGATAATATCACATACGTTTTAATAGATGGAGAAAAAATAATTTCTGCATTTAACGCGGTAGGAACAAATTTTTCAAACCCAATTCCTGCAACAATTGAATCAATAGCAGATTTACCTAAAAAAACACGCGCTTTCCTAGTTAATGAAGATGCATTCAAAAACATAAGTGTTGTAGAGGATAATCAATCCAAAACTTCAGAACAAATAATTTCAGAAATTGAGTCTTCAGATTCAGAAGAAGAAAAAACAAATTTATTTTCTAGCTTGTTTGAAGAAAAAATTAATTCAGAAGGAAAATCTTCTTTAATAAAAAGTATAAAAGAAGGTGCGATTGATCCAATTACAAGAACACCATTTTTCAAAGCAATAAATTATGTTCCATTAAAAATCATAGATTTTATTTTCAGGTGAGAAAATGTTTGACAAATTAAAATTTTGGAAAAAAGACGATGAATTTGCATCAGGAGATGATTTTGAAAAAGAATTTGGTAAAGATTTTTTAAACACTGATGAAAATCCTTTTGATAAAGAATTATCTAGTGAACCTAATTTTGATCAACCTCAATTTCAAGACCAACCAAATCAATATCAATCACCACAACATTTTCAAGAAGATAATTTAGGAGCGGCAGGTTCTTTTCAAAATCCTTTTGAAGAACCACAACCACAGCAACAAAACCAATATGCTCAACCACAACAATCAAATTCCGTTGGAAGACAATTAGCTCAAAATTATGTAGATTCTCAAACAAAACCTGTTGATTCAAAACCACACAATCCCGATGAAATGTTAAATTTAAAAATAGATTCAATAAGAAGTACTTTAGAAAACATCGATTTAAGAGTTAGAAAAATTGAAAACTTGTTGGAGAAAAAGAGAAGTTGGTAAATAAAAATCTTTTCACAAAAAAAATATTAATTATATTTCTTTCAATATTATTTTTAGATGTTTTAACAAAACAAATAATAAAAAGTTTTCAAATTAATACAACGACAGGAATTGTCGACATAACTTATACAACTAACCAAGGTTCTTTGTTCAGTTTGTTTTCAAATGTTGAATGGATAAATTTATTCTTTATTCTTGCTAGTATATTTGCATTAATTGCATTATATTTCATTTGGCAATCAGAAAAAATAAATTCAATTCCTCTAATATTTATTTTTACAGGAGTTCTAGGAAATTTAATCGATAGATTATTATATTCTGAAGTAATTGATTGGATAAATTTTCACTTTTGGCCAGTATTTAACATAGCCGATTCAGTTATAGTAATAGGCGTAGTTTGGATTTTAATAAATATTTTCTTAGAAAGTAAAATTAATAATTCAAAAAACTAATTTAGAAATCATTTACGGTTTCAAGATCTTCAAGATAACCTTTATTTCTTAACCATTTAACTTGTACTGGTCTGTATTTAAAAATAATATCTCCTTTTTCTTCTCCACCAAACTCCCAAGGTTCTACAAGAACAACATCATTTTCTCGAACCCATAAGCTTCGTTTCAATCTTCCAGGAATTCTACAAACTCTTTCTTTTCCATCAAGACATCTTACACGACATCTAGAACCACCAAGACGAGCAGTCAATAAACCAATCGTTTCATTTCCACGAGGCATTTTAACTCTACTTATATCTTCAGCATCTTTCTCTGCTTGCAATTGTGCTTCATCTGGTTTTGCCATGTAAGAATAGAAAGTTTTACCTTATTTAAAAAGGTGTCGATGAAATAAAAAGAATTATTTTATTGAATCTAAATGGTTTTTTAATTCTTCTGCACTTTTTTCTATTTCTTCCACTGTGATATTTTTATGTTGTGCAGCATATTTTCTAGCAACATAATGATACAAATTTTTAATTGTTTTGTCTTTTCCTAAATAAAAACTTACAATCGATATATCTCTTGCTAGAACTCGAACGGTATATTTAGGTTCGGCTTTACTTTCTGAAACTTCTTCAACTCTCAGTTTTAAATCATTAAATAAATCTCCACTGTAACTAATTGTGTGTTTAGTTGTATTTGCTTCCTGATAACAATCTTGTTTAGTCCAACAATTTATTCTTTTTGTAACCTTTAAAATACTTTCAAGTGAAATTAGTGCGGTCATAAAATGGCAAAATACAAATTAGTTTATAAATTTTTACATTTCTTCAGGAACTTTAATTCCAATTAAATCCGCACAAAGTTTAATCATTTCAGAAATTTTCTGTATTAAAAACAATCTTGAATTTTTAATTTTCACATTTTCTTCTTTCAAAATAGAAATTTTAACATAATAAGAATTTACTAATTGACTCAATTCAATTAAATATTTACATAAAATAGAGGGTTTATTTTGACGGATAACATTATCTAAAACATCTTTAAAAGAATACATTTTTTTAACTAACGCATATTCTAAATCTTCTGTTAAAAATTCTGCATCAAAAAATGTGGATTTTTCTTTTCTTAAAATAGACTTAAGCCGAGCATAAGAATATTGTATGTACGGTCCAGTTTCCCCTTGAAAATCTAAAATTTTTTCCCAATCAAAAATAACATTATGTATTCGATCATTTATCAAATCCCCAAAAACAATAGCTCCAGTCCCAACAATCTCCGCCACATTTTCTTTATTTTTTAATTCAGGATTTTTTTCTTTAATTATATCTAAAACTTTATCTCTAGAAGTATCAAGAACTTCTTTTAATGGAACAATATTGCCCTTTCTAGTTGACATTGCACCATCTTTAAAACTTAATCGGCCAAACATAACGTGTTCAAACTTTTCTTTCAAATCAGAATCATACATTTCCATAACTTTAAACACTTGTTTGAAATGAAGTTCCTGAGCAATATCTACTACATATAAAATTTTATTCGGATTAAATTTATCCAACCTATACAGTATTGCAGCAATATCCCTAGTACCGTATAATGTAGCACCATCACTTTTCCTTAGAAGACAAGGAGGCATATTATTTTTTTTATCAAATTGTACAACAAGTGCACCATCACTAATTGAAGTTAATTTTTTTTCTTCTAATTTTTTAATTGCATCTTCTAATAAAGGCATATAAAATGATTCGCCCGTAGTATAATCAAATGAAATATTTAATCGATCATAAATTTTCTGATAATCTTCTAAAGATATTTTAATAAATAATTTCCACCATTTCTCAGCGATAGGATCTCCTTCTTCAATTCTTTTAAACCATTCCCTAGCTTCCTCTTCCATTTTTTCTTTATCTTCTTTCTCAGCCAATTCATGGAAACGAACATACATTTCATTCAAAAATAAAATTCCTTTTTCTTCCAATTCTTCAAATGATGACCAATGTTCTAAAGCCCAAATCAATTTACCAAATTGAGTTCCCCAATCACCTAAATGATTTATACCAATAACATCATATCCAACATGTTTGTAAACATTGTAAAGTGCTTGACCAATTACAGTTGAACGCAAATTATGTAAACCCATATTTTTTGCAACATTAGGTGCAGAATAATCAATTACAATTACTTCATCCACATTAGACTTACCAAAACTAGGATCAATTTTTTCTAAAACATTACTCATAAAAATTATTTTATTTAAAAATATATTTACATAAGGCCCTACAGCTCGGACATCATTGATTAAACTTCCAGAAATATTCTCAGATATTCTTTTACTAATTTCTTTTGCAGCAGTCTCAGGATTACCTAATTGTTTACTATATGGGAA
>JAQUYS010000001.1 GCA_028691765.1 Candidatus Nanoarchaeia archaeon
TCTATCATTTGTGGTCATCTCTATTAACCTAACTATATCTCCTTGAAGAATTATGTTATATCCATCAGGATCTATGTTTGCCATGGACATTAAATCCAAAATTTGGGTACGTGTTTTTGGAAATATCTTCTTCTATTGCAGAAATTTGAGTATTGTGGATTTTTTCATTGTTAACTAATAATGTTTTTTTGTTACGTTTTTTTCGTTCTTCTAACTCTTTAAATTTTAAGGCTTGGTCTCGATCTTTTTTTAATTCTTTTAAGTATGCTTCTCTTTCTACAAGAATGATGTCTGCTTCATTTATTTTAGTATCAACTCGTTCTAATTCTCTCAAAGCTTTATTTTTTTTATCTTCATAAACATTTATTCCCGCAATTTCTTCAACAATTTGTCGTCTATCATTTGTGGTCATCTCTATTAACCTAACTATATCTCCTTGAAGAATTATGTTATATCCATCAGGATCTATGTTTGCCATGGACATTAAATCCAAAATTTGGGTACGTGTTTTTACAACATCATTTATTTTATATATTCCTTGTCCAGTAGAACGGATGATACGAGTTAATTTTATTTCTTGTTCAGGATAAAGATCAAATTCTTTTTTAGAGTTATCAAACCAAATAGAAACTTCTCCTTCTTTGGATGGTTTTTTAGTTTTTCCACCATTATAAATTAAATTACTTGATTTTTCAACTCTGAGTCCTTTTGCTCCCGCTTTACCTAAAACAAAACAAAGAGCATCCAATATGTTGCTTTTTCCTGATCCATTTGGTCCTAAAACACAATTAAACTTCTCACCAAAAACAATTTCTGTTCTATTTGCAAAGGATTTGAAACCTTTCATTTCCATTCTAAGAATTCTCGTCAATTTAGGACCTCACACTCCTAAAAAAGACCTTAAACGATTTATAAAGGTTTCGACATAAATCATTAAAATAGTTCAAATAATTAAGAAAGGATTTAATCATTTAAAAACTAATTAGAAATATCCATCATCTTTTTTTTCTTTAACTTCTTTTTCTTTAAATGCATTTTGAACATTTTTAAAACTAATTTTACAAAATTCTTTAGGATTCAATTTCAATTCACGAATTTTTTTTAAAGCTTCAGATACATGTGTCGAACCCATGGGCAATTTAAATCCCGCACGTTCAGATAATGTTTCAAATTGTTCGAGTGCTTTTGCTCTTGCTAAAATTGAGGCTGTCGCAACGGCAATATATTTTTTTTCTGCGCCAACTACAGCCACATCTCCTGAATTGCATCCTGGGAATTTATCAACAACATGAACTACGTTCGGAAATTTTCGTTTTAGAATGTTACCTAAATATGTGTGGGCATCATTTAAAACAGAAGTTAATGTATTTATAGATAAAATATCATTATAATCTTTAGGAAATAATTCATATATTTGACATTGAGAAGGAAATTCTTCAAGCACTCTTTGAGAGATAAAACTAATTTTTTCATCAGTTAATTCTTTACTATCTTTAACTCCTAGTTTTTGAAGAAATGCCACATCTTCTTCTTTACAATAAAACGCACCTAAAACTAGTCCTCCGAAAGTGTCTCCTTTTAAAACTTCATCACTACCAATTACATTTTGTTTTAATGCCCCTTCTTCTTTATGTGGAAATGCTTCTCGTTCCAAATCTAAAAATTTTGAAAATTCTTTTTCAATTTTTGATTGATCATCTCCTTTGGCTTGAACAACTAATTTTCCTGAAGAATATAAAATAATTGTAGAATCATTTTTTTTCAATCTTAATAATTCGTAATGACTTTTTGTGGAAGTTTTAACATAACCAAGATTTTTCAAATGATCTAAATCTGAAATTTTTACTGAAGTATATACTAGCGTCATATTTAACCCTTGAAAAAATTCACGCCAAAATTAATTAAATCAACAAATCCTAATTTAACGTATCCTAAGTAAGGAATTTTGAAAAAACTTTTACCAATTATGTTTTCAGAATAGATGTTTGATTCATCGAGATATCCTCGAACATAAATTGGTTTAACATTGTGATCTCCTTTAGTTACAAAAACTTTTTCTCCATTTTCGTCTTTTATTTGTATTATTCTATGAATTATAGGATAAGAATTTAGAGTTTGTGAATTAAATACAATTATGTCTCCCACATTTAATTCATTGATTTTTGCTCTATTTAAAACAATTATGTCTCCTCTTTGAAAACCATGTTTGAGTGGAAAACTTAAAAATGTAGCTTTAGATATGTTGTAATTGTTATAAAATTCAGATTGCATGCATTCGTCTTCATCACATAATGCCGGTGATCTCCACCATTCATTAAAATCTCCTAAATGATCCATGCTTTCAGATATTACTGCAACTACAGGTAATTCTGTGCCTAAAACCAATCCTAATCCAGGATATAATAAAAATTTTATGATGACAAATGCTAAAAGAATGTTTAAAACCCAACTACCTATTGAATCATCATGCCAAATATAATTCCAAGTCTTTTGTATTGCTCGCTTTATTTTCCAATCTGAGCCATATATCTCCACATTTTGTTTAGAAGGGGCTTTGGATTCAATCATAACCCTAAAACAAAAAATATTCCTTAATAAATGTATCTATAACTAATCTTTATAAATGCTTTAACTTTCTTATACTTTATGAGACGTTTTTGTCCCAAATGTGGAAAAACAATTACAGAAGGCACATTTTGTTTAGATTGTACACCAAACAAGTTTAATTTTACCCCTCCTTTAATTCAAGTTTCTGAATTTAATAGAACTTGGCACAAAGGAGTTTGGCATCAATTTGGAGACTTAGAAACACTAATAATCTCAAGAGTTAAAGAAGAACTTAAAATGGATGTGCCTATTATTGTTGAACCTTTTGAATTTGAATTTAAGAAAAAAGAAAAAATTGAATTAATTTGTAAAGCAAACATTGATGGTAAAGAAGTTGAACTTCCTGTAAAAGTATCTTATAGACAATGTGATATGGGTGAAAAAGCGAAATCAAAATATTTTGAAGGCATATTACAATTAAGAGGAACTAATTCTAGTGCATTTGAATTCATAGAACATGAATTATCTAAAGTTTCAGGGAAAGGCATATTTATTTCAAAAACTGAAGATGTTATTAATGGTGTTGATTTATATCTCACCAATAAAAATTATATAAAATTATTAGCTCAGAAATTACATGATAAATTCGGCGCGTTAGTGAGTATCAACTCACAATTATTTTCTAAAAATCATTTGACTTCTAAAGATATATATAGGATAAATGCGTTAGTTACATTTCTACAATTTGAACAAGGAGATGTTATTTTTTTCAATTATGAACCTGCTAAACGAACCAAACCTAAAGAATATTTTGTTTTAGTAAAAAAAATGGGAAAATTAATCACTGGACAAGATTTAGAAACAAGTAAACCAGTTTCCTTTGAATCAAAATATCTAAAAGAAGCAAAAAAAATAGAAATAATAAAGACAAAAGTAATTTCTGTAGAACCCAAAATACAAATTTTAAATCCTAAAACATATCAATCAGAAGAAATTGCGAATTCAATTATAAAAAGTTTAGAAATTGATGATGAAATTTTTGTTGTATTGACTAAAGTTGGAAATTTTATCGTAGGTTATCCTTTTTCTGAAGATAGTGAAGATTTATAAATTCAAATTGAAAACTTTGTTTATATGGACGAATTAAATTTAAACCATGATTTAGATACCAATTCAGAAGAATATGGTGAAAAAAGTAAACAACTATGTGATGGTTGTAGTAAGTGTTGTGAATATTTTGCTTTAGAAATAGATACTCCTGAAACCGAAGATGAATTTCAGAACATTCGTTGGTATTTATTACATGAAAAGGTTAAATTATTTATAACTGAAGAAATTGATGAAGATGATGAAACTCCTGAAGGAGAAGAAGTCGAAGTTACCGAACATTGGTTTTTACAAATATATAATCCTTGTAAAAAATTAGCTCCTGATGGAAAATGTTCCATTTATTCTACCCGACCTGAAATTTGTAAGGATCATTCTCACGAAAATTGTGAAAAATATGGTGCGGCTGATGATGAAATCGCCTCTTTTACTGATGCAGAAGCATTTTGGAAATGGGCAGTTGAAACATATGACTTTATAGATGAAAACCCTCAATAAAAGAAACATTTAAAAATGAGTGGCATTTATAGAAAGATATCATGATTATGACGGGGTTAAACCTGTGAGGAAGGTATAAAAATGGCAGAAGACGAAAAAAAATTCTCAAAACAGCTAATTGGAAAAACAGTTGTATCTAAAACTGGAAAAAGATTTGGAGAAGTCGGAGATATCATATTTGAAACATCATCTGGTGAATTAATACACATTGTATTAAGAGAACCTACAGTTTATACAAAGAAATTAGAACTTGAAAAAACTAAAGAAGGAGAATGTTTAATTCCTTTTAGTGCAGTTATTGCTATGGGCGATTTCTTAGTAGTTGCTGAAGAAGACATCATTTAGTTTTATTTATTTTCTATTTTTTACTTATTCTATTTTTATGTGTATTCAAACTTTAGTTTGATATACGCGACGTTTCGCCTAGTGTGACTGGCGAAGACATCATTTAGTTTTATTTATTTTCTATTTCTATTATTTGACAATTATTTACTTTAGTTTGAAATGCTTCTTCGTCACTCAACCCATTAAAATACACCAACATCGCTCGCATAGTATCAAAATGAGAGACAATTAAAACAGTATTTAATTTTAAACTTAATAATTCGTCAAGAAATACTTTAACTCTTTTTTTAACGTCTTGGAAGGATTCTCCTCCAGGCAATTTATCAGTTAGTTTGTTTTTTAACAGGGAATGGAAATAATTTAATGATTTTCCTTCACAACCAGAAACGACATCATTTAATCTTTCGTCAATGATTTGTATTTGATTGGGTACAATTATTTCTGCAGTTTGCCATGTTCTGAATAATGGTGAAACAAAAACTTTATCAAAATGAACCATTTTAAGTTTTTGATGGGCTTCTTGAGCTTGTTTTATACCCAATTCCGTTAAAAATACTTTTTGAGTTGGAATTTCATTTAATAATCCTAAAACATTATAGTTGCTTTGACCATGCCTTACTAAGTAGATTCTCATCAAAATAAGTACAAAATGTCGTCTTTATATAGCTTTCTAATAAAACTTATAAAGCTAAAGTTATTTGTTTAATCACTATGGATGAAGGCGCAATATGGACTGAAAAATATAGACCTAAAGATTTTTCTTCAGTTAAAGGTCAAAAGCACATAATTGACAAAGTTAAGGCATTTGTAAATATGAAAAATATGCCTCATTTATTGTTTGCGGGTCCTGCAGGTATTGGAAAAACAACTTTATCGTTAGTCATAGCCAGACAATTGTTTGGAGATGAATGGCATCAAAATTTTTTAGAATTAAATGCTTCTGATGAACGAGGTATTGATGTTGTTAGAAACAAAGTTAAGGATTTTGCAAGAACTAGAGCGATAGGCGATGTACCTTTTAAAATAATTTATTTAGATGAATGTGATGCGTTAACTAAAGAAGCGCAACAAGCCCTACGTAGAACTATGGAAAATTATACTGCTACTTGCCGATTTATTCTTTCATGTAATTATTCTTCAAAAATAATCGATCCAATTCAATCAAGATGTTTGGTTTTTAAATTTAAACCCCTATCTAAAGAAGAAATATTTGCAATCATCGAAGTTATTTCTAAAAATGAAAAATTAGAAATTAGTTCTTCTGCCAAAGATGCTTTATTTGAAGCTTGTGGTGGAGATTGTAGAAGAGTAGAAAACATATTGCAGAGTGCAGCATCTTTAGATAAAAAAATAGACGAAGAAGTAATCTTTACTTTAGCTTCATTAGCTAGACCTAAAGAGATAAAACAATTGCTGGAGATTTGTGTTAAAGGTGATTTTTTAGGGGCTAGAAAAATGTTGTTAGATACAATGTTAGAATATGGTTTAAGTGGAACTGATGTAATTGTTCAATTACAAAAAGAAATTTGGAACTTGGATATTGATGACAAGGTTAAACTTCAATTTGTAAAAGATTGTGGTGAAGGAGAGTTTCATTTGATTGAAGGTGCTGATGAATTTATTCAGTTAGAATCTTTGTTAGCGGGTTTTGTTCTTAATTGTAAAAAATAAATTAAGCAACTTTTCTTAATAATTCTGAGTATGAAGAAGATAAAAATTCATCTATGGGTTTATCTTGAAATTCATTTATTGTCCAATCTTTATTTCGATCAGACTTGTATTTTAAATAATCTATATCTTCATACAATCGGGCGAAATTATTTTTATAATCATTAGATACATTTTGAATTTTATTTTGTAATTTAGAATTATCTACATAAAACCAATTATTTACTGCAGTTGTTGTTGTGATTAAAACGAATCGTTTTTTCATCCCCGGATTTTTAGAATTTTGTAGTTCTGCAGATAGAAGTATGTTAGGATTATTTCTTAAACGAAATACAAAAAAAGGTCTTCTAAATCTTAGTGATAAAAGTTTTTCAGCTTCAACAAAAAATAGAAATTGATTGTTTTTAGCGTTTGGATGAAATTTATTCATTAATTCTCTAGGAATAAAGCCTAATTCCAAATCTCTATTTCCAGTATTAACAGAATATTGTAAAATATTTGTATCATATAATTCAATATCTTTTCCTTCATTTTTTAATAAGTAATAAAAATCTTTTATAGACATGGTTTTATTTCCTTTTTCATCTAAGAAATAAGTATTATTAGCCCAATTATCCGAATTGAATTCCATCAATATTGTAGTATTGGGATTTTTGAATGTGGGGTTCAGTTGTTCTTTTTCAATATGTTTTTTCTGTACTTT
This sequence comes from Candidatus Nanoarchaeia archaeon, assembly GCA_028691765.1. GTDB lineage: Archaea > Nanobdellota > Nanobdellia > Woesearchaeales > SKGA01 > JAQUYS01. The sequence continues at coordinate 6,869 of JAQUYS010000001.1, forward strand.
AAAATTAGCAGGAGTTTCATATAATTTTTCAAAATCATTTACTTTTAAATTAGATACATCTAAATATAATTTTAATTGTCGTGTATGTAATATTTGGAATTCTCTTTGTAAATCAACAATTCCTTGGGCGAATCCTGAAGGCCTCTTAGAAAGATTTTGTGCAAATAATAATTTATATAATTCAATTATGGAAACTAAGTCTCCAGAAAACCAGCCCCACTTATTGTTTAATTCTAAAGCCATACTAAAACAAGAAATCTCTAATATTTAAATCTTTACTCTACTTTTAAATCAAAACAAACTCTGTAACTTCTTGGAGCGTGTTGACCACAAAGAACAAAATTCTCTAAAACAACATCATACCCTAATTCCTTACACAATTTTAATGTTTCTTTTTTTGCTTCTTCAAACTTATCTTCGTCATAAAAACCATATAAATGTATAATACATCCTTTTTTTGCACTATTTAAAGCGACATCTAAGAATTGTTCTGCTGTTTTAGGTAAAGGCATAATTATTCGATCAAACTTTAAATTTAATTTTGGAACAACTTCTCGTACATCACCACAATACAATTGAACATTTTTAATTTTGTTTTTAGCAACATTCTTTAAACCGAATTCATGTCCCACAGGATTTATTTCTACACCTACCATTGATTTCGCTAAAGTATTTTTAGATAATACGCAAGGATAAGGTGCTGCTCCTGAAAACATAACTAAAATATCTTCTCCTTCTTGAACTAATTGAGATATTCTTGTTCTTTCTGTGGATAATCTAACTGAAAAATAAACTTCACTAACATTTACTTCTAAATCAACGCCATTTTCTTTATATTTTGCAATTTGTGTGTCTTCTCCAGCTAAGTAACTTCTTTCTTGAGTTCTAAATACGCCTTCGTGTATAGATGTTTTTCTCAACACAGTTTTTATAGTTGGATTTGACTGCAATAAAACTTGAGCAATTTCTTTTGCTTTGTGATTTAATGATTCTGGAATTTCTAATATTGCTATTGTTCCAATTGTATCGAATGCAGTTTTTACTTGTTTTAATTCTTCCTTATTCAATATTTTTTCAAGTGCTTTTTTGAAAGGAAGTATTATTTTTTTATTTCTAGAAATTAATTCTTTTTGTGAATCTCCATCTTGTAAAACTGGAAAATAAATAAATCCTTTTTCTTTTAAGGGATAATATTTGTCGCTCAAAACATTTTTATCTAAAAGCTCTTTCTTTTTCTTTTGGGCATCCTTTAATGAAACTTTCAAACATTCAACCATTTTTAAATGAAACTTAGAAGAGTATATAAATTTTTAGAAGAAATCGCCCAATCCTGCTTGTGAAGTTCCTTTAAATTCTTTTTTTGTTGTTTTTTCTTCAATACCTACTTGTTTTTTAAGTGAGAGCGCTAGAGCAGGACCAATTAAAGATGTTAATAAATTCATATCTATTGAAACTATATCGCCAACATCTTTTATTCCTTTATTAAATAAAACTCGGGCCCTTATACGACCTATCCCTTTAAAATTCAACAACGGCAATAATTCAGCTTTTACTCCTTCAACTAATCGTTTTCTAGCGTGTTTTAATGATTTTATAATATAATGTAAATTTTCTAATCTGCACAATTCTTCAGATGCGTAAAGTAACCAATCAACAATATTTAGTTTTGCATGTATTTCTCCAGGCCTTACATTATACTTATCAAACAACTTCTCTTCTGAAATTTCATTTGCCCAATCACAAAGAAAAAAAGTAGTTTTTATAGTAGAATCATACTCGTCCGTTGAAATTTCGGAAAATTCTTCTTCATTTAACAAAATTTCTTGTTTGTCGAAATTTAAATGAAATTCATCGTATTCATTTGCTTTAAGAGATAATAGGGGCCTCATTTCCAAGGAACAAGAGATTAAATGAGTTATCGCGAAGAAATTTTCATCGGAGGTATGATTTTTATTTATTTTTTTAATTGAGTTTATTAATGTATTCGCAGTTAGAGGATCGATATATATTTGAGAAACTCTTTCTCCAAGAGGAGTTGCTTGAAGAGTTTGATTTTTAGTTTTTAAAAAATCTAAACCGCTAGTGAAAGAATTTGAATTTTTTTCTTCAAATGGGATTAACATGTTCCATTTTTGTAATTGATTTATTGTTGAATCTAATTTTAAATGTAAACTTCCTTTATCCCCGAACTGAAATGCATAGAATGTAGAGTCAAAAAAAGAATACAATTGATTTTTAGACGAAATTTTTTTAGACGAAATTAAACTTAATATGTGCATTCTAAGAACCGGTTCAACAGCTAATTTAGAATATATTTCTTCCACTTTTCCGTTAATGTAATTTTTAACAAAATAATTTATATGTTCTGTTTCAGACGCAATTATAATTGCTTCACCATATTCTTCTTGTCCAGGTCTTCCAGCTCTTCCACTCATTTGTTCATATTCTAAAACTGGTATAGGAACCATTCCTCTAGGGCCAAATCTTTTTGTGTCTTTTATTATTGCTCTAAACGCAGGTAAATCTAATCCCGCGGCCAAAGTCGGAGTCGAACAAATTATTTTTATTTTCCCAGTTCTGAATTGATCTTCTATTAATTCTCTTTGTTTAGAAGTTAATCCTGCGTGATGAAAAGCGATTCCTGTTTGAACACATTTAGATAATCTTTTGCATTGTTTAGTTGGGGATTGTAGTGAATTTTCAATTTGATAAGCTAGTTTGTCTAAGTCTAAATTTGCCTTTTTATTTTTTAATAGAATTATCGCAATTTTTTCTGCAACACTTTCTGCAGATTTTTTACTTGAACAAAAAACTAAAGCTTGTTTATCTAAATTTAAAGTATCTAAACATAAAGCAATTGTTGTATCTTTATGTGGGGAGATTTGAACTTTTTTCATATTTTTTGTAAATAGATTAAATATATAAAAGAAATGGGTCGGGAGGGACTTTCATTCCAGAACGCAGCTTTCTGAATGCCGCTTTCTGAGCTTTTGAACCCTCGACTTCACCGTTTCATAGAAAACGAATCAATATATTTTTCTTCGTAAACTCTTCAGCGGTGCGCTCTGCCGGTCTGAGCTACCAACCCATAAAAGTAGTAGAATTAAAAAGCCATTTAAAAAGCTTTCTAATATAAACCAGACAATATCGAGCCTGAAACTAAGTTAAACAAGATTATTAAAGATACCGCTAATAAAAAGAATATTGATGCAGCTTTATACATGTAATTGCCTAAGGAAGCTTGTTCTCCTAAGTCATCTGCTCCATTCTCTATGCCATTTGCTAGAACTGTTAAAATATATGCTAATTGTACAACATATAAGCCTACAACTAAAGTAAAATAATATGTCGGGATTCCTGTGCCAAACATAGTTAAAATTGCACCACCTGCTCCTAAACCGGATGCTTGTCCACCTAATTCGCTTAATTTATTTCCCAAAGTTCCCATTATTTTAGTTATTAAAGAAGTAATCGCCACAACTATTGCAGAAATTACAGGGGTTAGAAAGACTAACTGCGATTTCATACTTGCAATTGTGTCGCCCATTAAATCTTGTAATCTTTCATCAACTCTGTGCATTTGTTTTATGTATTCAGAAACATTCATCATGGCTTGACTTGCAATTATGGGTCCTTTTCTACTTGCTTCAACTAAAACCTTCATAGAACTTTCAATAATATCAGAAGGGTATTTTGATAGAGCACCTATTTTAGAATCAAATATTGCTTTCTCAACACTCATTCCTTGTCGAGTTATATTTGAATGAACTAATAAAAAGAATTTTCCAGAGATTGTATCGGTCATTTGACTTCCAACTTTTCCAAAAGCAATTTCAGTAGGAATTCCATCACCAATACGACTTCCCAATTGAAATAATGCTGCAGAAAATTCTAATTCTAACGCTTTTGCTTTATCTCTTAATCCAATTATGTGTTTAGTTCTAGCTTTATTATAAAATCCAATTCCAAATGCAATTCCAAAAGGAATTAATAAACTCAATAATGTAGCAATTAAACCAAAAGGACCAACATAAGTTTCCATCACTTCTCCTTCAATAGTTTCTTGCCTATATTCTAAAAATTGAACTTTAATTATATCGGGAGAAGTAAATTCATCTACTTTTTGGATTTTATAACCATCATCATTAACTAATGCAAAATCACTTAAACCTACACTATGCCAAATTAAAGGCAAGAATCCAATGAGGCAAAGTATTACTGCCACCGTGATTGAAAAATATAATGGATTGAAATAATATGTTTTTTTATCACTTACTTTTACAACTATGTTTTGTAATTTAGTTAATTCCGGATTTCGTTTAGTTACATCAACATTTCCTGATCCGCCTGGACGAGTAGATAAAATTTTCTTACCTAAATAAAAAACAATCAAAGGTAAAAAAATATTATATATTGCAAATAAATGGTACCACCTAAATTCACTCATAAAACTTACAACTAAAGGAAGTATAACTAAGGTTAAAATTGGTAAAACCACACCCAACATATTTAATGTTGTTAATGGACCTTTTAATCCATGAGCGTAATGAAGCATCTTTTCATAAGTCTCATCCAACATAACATTTAATGATTTATCTAAAGCGGCTAATCTTCTATCTTCTGTATTCTCCATCAAAGAAGATTCAATTAAATTCATACTTTCAATAAATTCTAAGTTATGTTTTCTCCAAATATCTAAATAATCATTTAAAGAATCTTTTATAGAATCAAATTTTTGTGTTTCCACATTCCAAACGACTTTTCTGAAATCCAAAGATAAGGGAGGAGGTAAATGTTCTGCTGCGAAATTCATTGCTCTTTCTAAGTTTGATGTATGACGCATATAAGTAACAAGATAGAAAATTGATAAAACCATTTGATTTGATGCCTTCATACGCCATTTATTTGCGAAGGACATAGGTAAATTTTGTAAAGGAATCATTATGCCTAATGCAAGAACAACTGAAAAAGCTACGAAAAATAAATTTCCTTCTGAACCTAACATAACAGGCAAAATATAAAAAACAATCATTGCTGCCACAATCAAAGCTAAAGGAATTATCATTGCTGCGCTATTAACACCAGTGGGAGTTGTGTTTAAATGACAGGTATTTATTGCTTCTTGTAGTACAGGTATTTTTTTAGCGTCTGGTGAAATCGGAAGATTTTTTTCTGAAAACTGACAAATTTTTTCATATATTGAAAGATGTTTTGGAAGATATTGGGATTTAAATTGAGAATATACTTTAGTTTCGGTTTTTTCTTCTGAAACTAAATCTTCATTCATCTCTTTACTTATTCTTTTTTTAAATAATTTGGACACTTCTTCATACTCAATACTTTTTTCATCCATCGTTTTCGTTTTCCTTAAGTTTCATCTTTTTTATTTCTTTGACTAACCATTCATTCCATTCAAAATAAATTTTATCAGTATTTTCATAACCCATTCGTTTAATTATTTTTTCTGTAACTTTGTGATACATATCATTTGAATATATAACAAATTCTGCTTCAAGTAAATTTGGTTCGTTTTCTTTAACACTTAATTCAACAAGTCTTTGTTTTATTTTTGCTCTTAAATTGATATTTTCCCAAAGTGCATCCCAATTACCCGTCCATTCTTTAACTTTAGACGCGATATCTTTTAATATTTCACTTTCTCCATTAAGTAATTCAGCGGTAGGTTCTAAAGAATCTGTTTTAGTGTTATATTTCATCAAGTCTACAAATCCACCTTCTAAGTTAGGATCATCTTTCCAATCCTTACGAACTTCAGTTATTTGTAATACTCTACGAATTTTATGTAATCCGTCTGCAGATTTTATTGGATTAACGATTACAATTATATCTGTTGCTTTAAATGATGTTTTAGGAATGCCTATGTCATTAACTAATCTATCAAATATACCAAACGGACTATCTCCGTGAATTGTTCCTGCAACTACATTTGCTGCCGCTCCAACCCTCATAGCCTCGTAAAGTGATTTTGCTTCCCCACTTCTAACTTCTCCAACAATTAAAGCAGAATCTCCAAGTCTCAATGTACTCCGAATTCCAATCTCCGCACTTAATTCTCCTCCTGATGTGGATAAAGCACTTGCTACTTTTAACGGCTGTATATTGAAGCCTAATTCACGCATAGATGAACCTGGCAATTCCAAAGTGTCTTCAACAGTTATGATTCTATGTCTACGCATAATTTCAATCAATAATGATGAAAGAAAACTACTTTTACCTGAACTTCTTGTTCCACAAATAAGCATCGTTCGAGTTCCATCAATAAAAAAAGAAAGTAAACCCGCAGCCAACGGAGAAATCATTTTATTTTTTAAGAAAAGTGGTAGAGTCCAAGGTTTGTCCCTGTGTCTTCTAAATGAAAATGCGATTCCAGTCGGATTTAATGGCCTACTTATTACTGAAACCCTAACACTTGCACCCGGTAATTCTAATTCTGTATCTAAAATGGGATTTGCTTCATCTAAAGGTCTTCCAGAAATCATTCTTAATTTTGAAGCCCAACTTTCAGCATCTCCTTCTGTTGGAAATATATTTGTTTTACAATCATCATATTCTGCATGAACTATAAATACGGGTAATTTTCCTAAAGGACTGTTAACAGATACATCTTGCATTTTTTCATCTTGCAATAAAACTTCAATTAAACCAAATCCAACAGTATACCTTACTAGAATTTTAGATAATTCTTCTAGTTCTTCATCAGACAATCTTAACTCCCTGTAATTTGCAAGTTCTTCAATTAAATCTTTACCAACAGAATGAAATATTTCCCTCATTCTTGACGGATCGGTAAATTCTTCTTCGTCTGGCTTGTGTTCACTTAAAATTCTTCTAGCAGTATCTAATAAATCATATTTTTCTTCAGAAAGTTTAAACTCAGGAGGCATAATGTGATACAAATATTGAACGCTATCAGGGATATCAAATATTACGACCTCAGTATCTCCAATCATGTAATTATCAAGCTCCGTTCCTCGTTTAGGATATGTTGCCATCAATTTTGTAAAAATAAAATCTGGACGAATTAAAGGAGAGAAGATTTTACGATAAACATCTCTTTGATTTAAATCATATCCTTCAAAATAAGGTTTTGCTAAAATTATTAATTTAGTTTTTTCTAATAAACTTAAAATATGTTCTAGAATTGAAATATAATTTTCTTGTGAAGAAATTATTTCTTTATCGATTTCTTTGTCTAATTGTATTTTTTCTCGTCTTAAAATTCTTTTTAATTTTACAAAACATGCAAGAGGATCTTTTTTTAAATCTGTAAATAAAACATTGTGTAATTCATTATATCTTGTTGAAATTGTTGCTGCGGCTAATTTGTTTGAAAGTGCAGGATAACCAAATAAATCTTTGTTTCGAACTAATTTAGAATATAATAAGGCAATTTCTTTCAATAAAGTTATTTGACTATAATCATATTCATATTCGTGCTTTTGAGAAAAAATCAACTTAGTTGCCATAGGATTTTCTATTAACAACGTTTGTGCTTCAGACATGCAAATTTCATCATCTTCGATGGAAGGAACCGTTTGTCTAGCCGAATAATCTACTTTAATTATAGTTTCTTCTCCTTCTCGTATAATTTCACTTAGAATGTCTGATTTTTTCTTTTCCAGCATGGAGTCGCACCCTTCGATATTTTGTAAGTAAGCGCTTATATAAAGTTTTTCTTTGCAGAGGGGTAAAATTAAAGTTTTATTTAAATACTAAATTATATAAATGAGGGAATTTTAAAAGAGCTTATGGTTGAACCTGGTTCCGTAGATCCTGCTGAAAGAAGATCCATAGATAGTGAAATGGCAAATGTAACTACTCTATCAACTAGATTAAAGATTTTGGAAGAACGATACACTATTTTAAGAAAAAAAATACAAGTAACAGACCAAAACATCATTGAATTGGAGAAAAACCGATATGCTGAAACTCAATTAATTGACGAAGATGTGTTAGAAATAAAATCTAAATTAAAAGAATTAGTTGAAAAACTTGAATTGTTGAATGATGAAATGGAACATTTCGCAGATAGGAGGGAATTTACAGTTCTTAAGAAATATATTGAATTCTGGCAACCTATGGATTTCGTGACTAGAAAAGAAGTAAATGACTTTCTTAGAAAGAAGTTAAATAAATAATTGTGAGTTAAACTCAGAGAGTTTATACTCGCTTCCGTCGACGTGTGAAACAACGTTTTGAGAATGCCAATGAACACATCATATGGTAATAGACGAAAGAAGTTAAATAAATAATTATTCACTAAAAATCAAAGATTTGGGTGCACAAGAAATTTTTAATTTCTTTGTGTTTTAACAGATTTTAAATCATCTGTAATTCTTGTCAATTCACTAACATTTTGTATGAATACAGGTAAAACCTTGGCAAAAACTTTTTCCATGGATTGAATTTCTGCACCTACATCAAGAATATGTTTATCATAATCACCAATTTTTCCAACTATTGCAGTATGTAGTTTATCAAACTCATTTCTTAAATCAACAACTTGTTGTTCAATTTTACTTATTTTAGATTCTGCAGATGTTTTCCATTCTAGAATTTTAGTTATGTCTTTAACTAATTCATTCCATTTTTCATCAATTATTGCTTCAATTAACTCTTCGTTTGTTGTTGTCGGAGCGGTAGGTTGAGGCATAGCCGGACCTCTAGAAGGCATTGGCATCGGAGGCATTTGTTGATCCATATCCATTTATCTCACCTATTTTGCTTCTTGTGAATCTGATAGCAACATTATTGTAAACATCCCTATTATTAACATCAATATTAATCCTAAAACTTTTGGATTAATTAAAGTCATTAAAACGTTATTTCCAAAACTTGATGATGCTGTGGAAGTCGTTGTTACAGGTACTGTTTGATTTGTTACTGTTGTAATCATTCCATCTGTTGTTGTTTCTGTAACTTGTTCTGCCAATAAGGTTTGACCAAACGTTGATGAAAATGAAGCTAAAACAATTATTATGACAAAAGTTAATATTGTCCACATAACTGATTTTTGTTTGATTACTGAACCCCATAAAGTTTCATCTTGATTAAACATTTTGAAAACAAACATTATTAAAAATGTTAACATAATTAAAACTGTAAACCACGGAATCATAACTGAAATTACAGTCATAGCAGGTTTATACATTAAAAGAAAAAATGAAACGGAGATTGCAATTATTGCAAAAAGAGCGTTTTTTCCTGGTAATTTTTCAAAGGCTTTTGTTATTGAAAGGAAAGCATAAACTATTACGAAGACCATTAAAAATAGGAAAATCGGTCCAAAATACGAAAATAGTGATACATCCATAAACGTTGCCATTTTATTTTACCTTTAGTTTCCTTCCATAGCTTTTCGTATAGCTTCTTCTCTTTTTTTAGCGTTTTCTCGCTCAGTCTTTATACGATCTCCTTTAGAAACAGGATCTTCGCCGTCAGAAACTATAAATTTAATTACAATTCCAAATACAAGTATCGCCATTACAAGAGCAATTACATCTTGCGTTAATAAATTTCTTAACCAATAAGGTGAATCTATCCAATTCAATGAATTTAAGATTATGAATATTACAATTGCCATAGATGCCCACATAAACCATTTTCCAGGCCCTTTATCAACACCCATTTTGTCTCCTAACCATAGACCAACAGTTAACAACATCATTACACAAGCAACTAATAATAATCCAATTTGAGGTAACATAGAGTTAATTATTTCAACAGCATCAAAACCATAATAATATGCTCCAGTTACGTGCGGAGTTATTACTGCAAATGCTATAACTAAAGCCACAACAACTGCATATTTTTTATTTTTAGCTTCATCTTTTGCCAATATTTTAGCTCGTTCAATAGTTGCGAAAACTATTGTAAAAATTAAAATAAATGGTAAAATTATGTCCATCACACCCCAGTTTTGAAGCGCATATATTAAAGTTTCAAATCCCATTATAATCACCTATAACTTTTATTCTCCTTCTTTTTTACCATCCTTTTTTTCTCCATCTTTTTTTGGAGGTGGAGGAGTGGTATTTCCCCACGTAATGAAAACTATAAACCCTACAAAAAATAATACCATTAAAATTGCTGCGACATTAACATCATACCAAACTCTTTGTAAATAATAGTATAACTTGTCTAACCATCCTAATGCGTTTAACGTAATCAACAAAACACCAATTAAAGCGATTGTGGACAATACGTGTTTGTACCATCCTTTAACTTCGTATTCTGTTGGACCTGTATGAAATATTCCTGTTGCAAGCATATAAGATAATCCTAGAACTATTAAAATTACTGTGTTAGCTAAAACTTCACTTATTACTCTAACTAATTGACTTGAAGCAATTACAAAGAAAGCGATTGTAAACGCAACCATGCTATTCATATTTTTACGTGTGAATGATTGTTCATTTCCTTTTGCATCTTTTAAAACTTCAACTCCAAGAATTTTTGTTTTTTCTAGAAATGCAAAAATCAGTGTAAAAACTAATAAAAATGGTAATACAACGTCATATATTCCCAGTTGTCCAATAAAGGTAACTGCGCCACCTAGTAAAGTTTCTGCCATATATATCCTATTTGTGGAATAGTTCATTTATAAAGCTATCGATAAATTTTAAGGATTAAATTTATATATCTAGACAAAATATTGTAAATTCATGGTATTAAATAAAAATGAAATGAAAACTCAATTTGAAGAATTGGTTGAAAAATATGATTCAGACGACCAACTAAGAGATAAAATAATAGGTATAACTAGAACTATAACTAAATTGGCAAAACAATCGATTTATGCGACACATAGGCACGAATTAGAAGATGCAAAAAAATTAATTGATGAAGCTGAAAACGAATTAGAAAAAGCAAATAAGATAATCTCTAGCGCAGAAATGTATTTGATGAATACATTAAGGTCCGCAATAGAGGAATATGTTGAAGCTAAGGCATTTTATGAATACATTACTGAAAAAAAATTAATTTTAATAAAAAATTTAAAGTTTGAAATTCCTTATGAAACTTACATGGAAGCTTTGTGTGATTTCACAGGGGAGTTGGCTAAATTTAGTGTAACTTTGGCTACAAATAATGATTTAGAAGGAGTTAAGGAGATTAAAGAAACTATTGAAGAAATATATGGTTTCTTTTTAAAGTTTGATTTTAGATCAAGTGAGTTAAGACGTAAATTTGATAGTCTTAAATATAATTTAAACAAACTTGAAACAATAATTTATGATTTGGGGTTGAAATTAAAATGAGAAAGCATAATCGATTAACTAAACGTGAAAAAATGGGTTTAATTTTTTTAATGATTTTGTTGGTTTGTGTTGCTATTTTTAGTTCGGTGATTAAAATGAATTGGAATGAAGAAATTAAAATTGTGGAAATTGAAACTAACAAAGGGAAAATCACAGCTGAAATTTATGTTAAAGAAGCACCTATAACTTCTGAAAATTTTCTGAATTTAGTAGAAGAAAAATTTTATGATGGTTTAATTTTTCATAGATATGTAGAAGGATTCGTAATTCAAGGCGGAGATCCAAAGGGAACTGGAACTGGTGGAAGTGATAAAACAATTCCTTTAGAAATTAATGAAAACTTAAAACATGTTAAAGGAGCTCTTGCAATGGCAAGAACAAATGATCCTAACAGCGCAACAAGTCAGTTTTATATTACTTTAGAACCAACTCCATTTTTAGATGGCTCATATGCTGTATTTGGAAAGGTTATTGAGGGAATGGATGTTGCGTTATCTTTAAGAGAACAAGATAAAATAAATAGTATAAGGATAAAATAAACATCAATTATTTAAAGAATGAGTTCTCAATACATTGTATGAACTCTTCAATTCCTTTTCGTTCGATAAATTATAAATGGGAAACTTTTCTTTATAGTCCTAAAATTGAACCTAAAAAAAGTTTTGAAAATAAATTTGGTTATCGAGTTCTTAGCAGAAATGATGACGTTGCTGACAAAGTTCAATTTAATGTTTATACTAAAACAGAACAAGAAATATATATAATTGGAACATTTAATGATTGGGGTAAAAAAGATTTAGAAAAGTACAAGTTGGAATTCGATGAAAAAGGTTTTTCGTTCATTGTTTTAGACAACATACATCATAAAGATTCTTATTTATATTTGATGGGTGAAAAATTCTTAAGAGATCCTGCAACGATTTTATTTGATGATAAAGGAAATAGTATTTTTTGGGATTTTGAGGATCCAAGTACATATAAATTAAAACATTCTAAACCCGAAAGACTTCATAGAGCAACTAAAATTTTACAAACTGATATTGCAGGTCTTGTTTCTAAATGGTTTGAATATGACCAAAATGCGAAAACTTTAGCTCAGAGTAAAGATGATTTATTTACATATATTTGCGAATGTGGTGTGTTGGATAAAATTAAAGATTTGGGTTTCAATACATTACAATTTTTGCCTATAACTCAATCTATTGACGGAGATAATTGGAAGCACAGATATTTGGTTACATATCCTTTTGCAATTCAAAAAAATTTTGGAACACCCGATTCTTTTTTGAGATTGATTGATAAATGTCATGAATTAGGAATAAGTATTATTTTGGATTTAATTTTAAGTCATTGTCCATATAAAGATTTTAAATTATTTAATTTTGAAGGAGCCGATGTTGGATTAAATTCTTGGAAAGATTGTTTTGGAAAAGATTTATTTCTTGATGAAAAAACGTCTTGGGGTACAAAAAGATATAGGTATACTGATGACCACATAAGACAATATTTAATTGAAAGTGGTTTATTATTTTTAACAAAATATGGAATCGATGGATTTAGAATAGATAATGTCGATGGTATTTTAAGATTTAATGATAACGGTGATGGTGAAGAACGTCCTGGTGGAAGAAAACTTATGCAAAAACTTAGTGAAGAATTTTATTTTCACGATCCTTATTGTTTAATTCATCTTGAAGCACATTATTTTTACGGGGACAATGCTAAATTACTAGTCTGTACTAAAAATTTATCAAATGCTGCTTTGGAAGCTACAGCATATAATAGTTCTAGGTTGACGTATTTTTTACACAGTGAGTATATGTTGAAAGCAGCACATGAGTTATCTATTTGGCCAATTGAACACATTAGAAAAGAAAAAGAATGGGGAAATTCAAATAGCACCATGGGTGATTTCCACAATCATGATGCAGCGGCAGGTTTAATGTATGGTCGGGCAACAGGTTCGTATGCTTTTGATGCAATGACTTTAGGAAAACCTGAGTTGGAAAAACATGCCATTGGAAAAATCCAAGTTATGGAAAGTTTGATTTCGTTTGGTTTAGAAGGCAGAACTTTAGATTTACTACAAACATTTTTACTTCAAAAAGGTTCTTTTGAACATGACTGTGCTATTGATTGGAAAAAATTAAATGAAGAAAAAAGCAAAGAGGTTGTTTATTTTAAAAAACAAGTTAACTTATTATTAAATGATCCTGCATTTTGGCCTGAAAATACGATCAACAGAGAATACATAAATGTGGATGATGAAAATAAAGTTTTAATTATTTTGAGAAAAGATACAACTCAAAACACAAATAAAGAATATTATGTTATAATTAATTTTTCAGGAAAAGCTTTGGAAAACTATAGATTCGGTTTGGAAAAAGAAGGAAAATTAAATTTAATTTTGAGTAATTTTAATGATGAAAAAAACAAAAGCATAAATATAACTGAAAGTCATAATTTTGAATTGTTTACAAAAGAAGCTAAGATTCCAGAAATAAATGAGTATGGAATTTTAATTTATATTTTAGAAGAGTGAGATTAAATGGTATTAATGCATAGTGAAAATAGAACAAATGTACGTCTTCTAGCTATAAAAAAATTAAGTTTTATGGCGTTTTTAGTGGCAAGTAGTTATGGGGCCTTTGCAACTGCGTGGCCCATTTTGTTAAAAGAGATTATAATTGATAGAGCAAAAATTGGTTTTTTTACTGCAGGACTTTCTATGTTGGGTATGATTTTTTTAATTTCTTTGGTACCGTTAATACATAAATTTAAACCTAAACAATTATATTTTATTTCTTTAATAAGCACATCGATATTATTTTTACTTCATGTCTATGTTAATAATGTTTATACTTTTTTAATAGTCGCGATTTTAAATATGTTTTTCATGACTGTTCAAATACAGTGTTTTGGGATTTTAATCAGAGATCATAGTTCTCTTAAAAACATTAATCAAAATGAGAACTTAATATTCATATTGGGGAATTTTGGTTGGTTAATCGGGCCTTTAGCATCTTCGTGGATTGTTTCGCACTACGGGGTTGATTTAGTTTTTGTTATGGCCTCTTTATTTTTGCTTATGGGCACACATCTTTTTGCATTTACAAAAACAACTGAACATAAAAGCACAGAAGAAAAATTAAATATTTTCAAAAATTTAATCACATTTATAAAAAAGAAAAAATTGAGAAAAATTTATTTTTTGAATGCAGGATTAGAGATTTGGTGGTGTTTGCCATTTATTTTCGTTCCTTTAGAAATTTTAAGAGAAGGATATGCGAGTAAATACATTGGTTTATTTTTATTTTCAGTTATTGTGCCTCTAATATTGACAGAATTGTTACTCAAAAAAATGAGTAAAAAATTTTCAGAGAAAGTTTTATTGATATGTGGATACAGTATTTTAGCTTTAAGTACATGTGCATGTTTCTTTGCAAATAATATAATTCAAATAGCGTTATTTGTAATTGCAGGTAGTTTTGGTTTGGCTTTGATTGAATTCAATGTAGAGAGTCTTTTCTTCAAAACAATAAAAAAATTAGAGGGAGAAAAATTTTATGGCCCATTCACAACTGCAAAGACTGCGGGATCGTTCATAGGAAAACTAGGAATTGCTTTTTGTTTAAGTTTTTTTACATTCAAATATATTTTTGTATTTATGTTTTTTGTAATGATTAGTTTAATGACTCTTGCCACTCAAATTAAAAAATGAATTATTCTCCAGTGCCTTTTAATTCTGTAAAATACTCTTTAGGTCCTGTTTGAGGTATAATTCCTGTATACATTTGTATGTAATTATACATCTCATCAGAATATTTAGCTAATTCTCCTTTGCACGCTTTTATTGGAACAGGGTTTATTCTTTTCCAGAATTTATGTTTAAAGAATTTCAAGGTTTTATTTGTGTTCCATTCACTTTTTTCACCCGTATCTGCATCTCGTTCTTCTGCAAACCAAAAAGTAGTTGTAAATTTGAATTCTCCATTATCTAATTTAATTTTATTTCCTTTATGCATAACTTCTTTTGTTTGTACTCTTGTTGTTTGCATATCCATTTTAAAATATAATTTTAAGTATCCTGCTCCTCCTCCAAGAGGAAATTTTGAAGCTCTAAACCAATAAAGTTGATTTTTAGTTCCATCTGGATTTTCAACATCTGAATGAAAAGTTTCATAATTGTCTTTTCCCGTTTGTAAATCCCCCCAACCATTCTCATCTAAATAATAATGAATCCATTGATATAATTTCATCCAAGAAAAAGTAGTGTTTTTAGCCGTAAGTTGCCATTCTAGTTTGAATCCCTTGTTAGGAGAGGGTATTTTTTCAATCATAGTTTATTTAACTTAACCTCCTTTATAATTTTTGCTTTTCTGCAAACAAGACTAAAACAAAATTCAAAGGCACAATTAATAAAAGCAAAACGAGAACCATTAATTTAAATAAAGCCATCAAACCATAGAATTGAGCAAATATAGCGCCCAATGGAACTAAAATTAAATATGGAATTAATGAAAAAAGACCAAATAAATGTATTCCGGCATTTTCATCATTATTGTTCATTAATTTGGTGAGCATTTCATTTTGCGATATGCTGATCATGCTTAATCCAATTATAGCTAAAGCGTTAGCGACCAAAATTGCGTATATGTATTGATTAAAAACAAGTGTTAAAGGCATTAATGTGAATAATAAAGCGCCAAAAACAAATAAGGGAGTAACACCAACTTTATTTTTAAGATACACTATGAATTTTTGCGAAATTAAAGAACACAGCATTGCAAAAACAAATATTAGTGCAATATTTGTAAAAGAACCGAAATATAAATTTTTAAATTTAGAAAATAAAAAATATCCATAATATGAATTTCCAAGAGTTTGTATAGTAGCGACCAAAACTCCACTTAGAAGAATACACAATAAACGTTTATCTTTTACAAATAAACCCATGTGGTTCTTCATTTTATAAAAATATAAATTTAGTACACAAGCACAAGGTTTGGTTTTATTTATGTCAGGAGAGGAAATTTTAAATAACATATGTGCTGAAAGAATTAAAGCAAAAGCAGTAAATTCAAATATTATTAAATATCCTGTTAATGGAAGAGAGATGAAATAATTAAAAAAATTAAATGAAAAAACTTTTTCAGTCATACCAAATTTATCTAAAATAAATCCCGACAAGATGAAGAATAAAGAAGTTATTAGTAAACCATAATGCGTTATGTTTTTTAAGAAAAAACTTCTTTTTTCTGGTTTTAATGACTGTTTTAATAAACATGAATAAAGTTCACCATATGTAACTATACCTAATCCACTAATCAATAAGGCAACAGAAAATAAAGGCAAATTTTTAGATTTTATGGCCAACCCCATGAATAAAAACGAAAATCCAAATATTAATCCGGAAATGACAATTATTTTTAAACTCACTTTCCTGACGTTCGTATAAAATCTTAGAAAGCTCGAAAACATCAATGAAAGGGCTTCTTTCAAACCATTTATTACTCCAACCAAAAAAGTAGATCCCCCAATCATGAAGAAAAAGATATTTATGAACTGATGTGCCGTTAAACCAAATCCAATTCTATCAAATAGTTCTTTTAATGAAAATAAACAATTTAATTTTTTTTGTTTTGTTTTTAAGTGAGATGTCTCTATAGAGCTTGATTCTTGAGAATTGATAACGCAACTATCGGAATACGTACTATTTAAAGCCTCTTCTGTAGCCAATTCATTTAGATTTTGGTCTGAAATGAGTCCTGTATTGGTTTTTTTAGTAGAGGGCATGTTCTTATTTAAATATACCCATATTTAAAGGTTTTTAGAAATTAATTTCAAGTTTTGTAACAGGAAAGATTATAAATAAATAAATATAACAAAAATCATGAGTTTTTCAATCCCCTTAAAAAGAGCAATAGAAGTCGATAAATTTACTGTCGGTCAAAAAGCAATTAATTTTGCAGTTGTAGAAAATTATATGAATATTCCTTTTAGTATGGTTATAACTACAGAAGCATTTGATGAGTTTGTAACGTATAATCAATTGGGGCCTGAATTGGATTGGTTCAAAAAAGCAACAAATTTACAAGACAAAGTTGCTAGTTTCGAAAGATTAGTTACTCATTTTAAGAATTCACAATTTCCACAGTATGTAGTCGACGCACTTCAAGAATGTTACGAGCTTGTAAGTTTAGATACAAATAATTTACACAATCTTTCTGTTAAAAACCAATCTCAAGGTCTGTTGATGTTAACTCGAAGTTTAAATCAAGATGAAGATTTGGCTTCAACACCTAAAACGTTTTTTACTAAAGAAACATTTAAACAATTTATAGAAACTATCAAAAAGACCTATATTAGTGCATTTACACCTGATGCTGTTTTGCAAGAGGATTCTAAAATTGCAGTAATTGTATCTAGAGTTCCTGCATTAAAAACAACTATTGAAACAGAATATGATTTAAACAAATCTAAAATTTATGTACGAACTTATTATGGTTTTCCTGATTTTTCAGAAGTTGTTGAAAAAGATGAATTTATTGTAAATGGAGAATTTTTAAAAATTGAGAAAAGTGGAATTCAAAGTCAAAAAAGGGCTTCTGTTTTCGATTCAACAAAAAATATGTTATCTGTTGGTGAATTTAAACAAGAAAACTCCTCCCAAAATGTTGCAGACTCAGTTATTTTAGAGGTTGCTAGATTAACAAAAACAATAAGTAAAACTATGGGTGCAAGTTTTGTTAGAGCAAGATTTTTTGCAGCCGAAAGAATAGAATGTGTTGATATTGATTGTATTTTTGGAGAAACGGATTTTGAAGAAAAAACTATTGAAGAAACAGTTGTAGAAGATTCAAAAATCGATTTAGATTCTCTTGGAGTAAAACTAGACTCATTTGAAAAGAAAGAAAAACTTCATGAAAATATAAATGAATTTGAATTTAAAAACTTCTTGGAAGCTTTAAAAATGTTTATGGAAAAATACAAATCTAAAGAATTGGCTTCAAGCGTACCTATTTTAGTTAGGTCATTAGAACAACCAAATAAAAACTCCATACATCAAAGTTTAGAAATATGTAAAGAAATTATTTCAAATTTTAATGAAGACGAAGAATAGTTATTTCTCGCGTCATTGTTTTATGAACATAAATTTTGAACGATTTTTCTTTTTTCCAATGGGTTTTAGATATTAGTTTTTTAACATTTAATGAATCTAGATGACCAATAACCATATTCTTAGTTATATTTTGAGAGTTCAATAGGAATTGCTGAACCAACTTATCTGAATCTTGTGATATGAATGAGTTTTTTCCAAATGGCAAATCCGTTACTATGGCTTCATGTTTTTTACTAATATTTAACGCATCTTTTACTTCTAAATTCGCATTTAATTTAAATTGATTTAAATTTTCTTTGGCTTGAAAAATCATTTTTTTAGATATGTCTGAACCATTAACTTTTAGTTTCATTAAACCTCCTTCAATCAATAAACCTCCTGAACCACAAAAAGGATCCAAAAATTCTTTTTTAGAAACTAAATTAATCATGGCTTTAGCATATTTAGGGTTAATTGACGTTGGATGATTAAATTTTCTTAAATGAGCTCTTCTATTAAATGGGTCATCTTGATTTGTATAAATTAATTTTGTTAAATACCAAAAAGAATTTATTTTTAGAATAATATATGTGTTTTTGGGGGACGATAAATTCACAACTGGATTTTTTAGAGATGTAAAGATATTGTTGGATAATTCTTTTGTATCGCTTTTTTCCGTTGTAGGTAAGATATATTTTAATTTATAATTTTTTTGTATGCATTTTTGAAAATTTAAGTTTTGAAACTGTTTATTTTTATCTAGTATTTGGTATACTTCTCTTGTAAACGCAAGTCTTGGAATAAGTTTGATTGAAAAGGAATCTTTTGAAAGAAATATCTTTTCAGTGTATTTAAATAATGTTACATCTAATAATTTTTCTACTTCATATTTTGCTAAAGAAAGATTTTCTTTGGATAATTGGAAAAAAAACATTTTAATCTAGACTTTTTCCCAGCCCGCATCCATTTCGTCTTTGTATTTTTTCTTAGCATATTCGCCAAGCATAGTCACAACAAATTTGAAAAATTCTCTTTGAAATTCAAAATATTGTGTTAAAATATCGATATTTATTGTTTCTTCTCTACCTTCAATTGTTGTAAGTAAAGCAACATTTCGTCTATATTCTTGCTCTGTTTGATATGGTGAACGAGTTATTTTTCTTAAAAGTAAATATAAATCCAAATTATCTTGAATTTCTTGTCGACCATATAATTTTTTAACAATATTTACTTTTGCGAGAGGAGTTTGAGGATCTTCTTGTAAATTTTTTGTATCTTTTGCATACAGTATGAGTGCATCAACTAATAACGAGTATGCATCAATCATTCTGTTCAATGAATTTAATAAAACATCTCCTGTTCGAGTATATTTCAAACTAACGTAGATTAAGTGTTCTGCTCGTTTAAGTTCTTCTCCTGCATCTTCTATTATTTCAAGCATATTTAATCACCTTTTATATTCATCAACAATTCTGCAATTATTTTTTTTGATATTTGTAAATATTCATTTAAATTTTGGATTGACAATGTGTGTAAACTAAATTGATGGTCTGCAATTATAAATTTATCTTTTCTAGCGAACTCCACAGGACTATCTTGATGTTCCTGTATCAAATTTCTTAATAAAGTTAAAAATTCAAAATCAGTTTCAGTTAAATTCAAATTTTTACTTTCTTCACGCAATAAACTAATTTTAGACAAAAATGTGTTTCTGCTTCCAATTTTTTGATTTAAAAAGGCATTTAAGGAGGATTCCAACGCGGAATGTAATTTCAATAAAATACTTAACAAAACTTTTTGATCTTTTGTGATGGAATATGTTGAATTTAAAAGATATTCTGCTTCTTTTATGTGCTTTTGAGATTCTAGTGAATATTCTTGTGCTGTTTTCATTAAATTTACTCCTCTTCTTTTTTAAGAGACATTATAGCTTGAGCCAAATCTCCTTCAGCATCATTTATTGCATCAATTGCATCTTCTCTTGAAACGCTTGTTTGTGAAATGACTGTTTGTATGTCTTCTTCATCTATTTGAGGAGCAGTATCTCTTAACTCTTCACGAGCTTCACCTATTATTTGATAAGTTTCTTGTCCCATCATATTTACTTTAGCTACGTCTGGTGAATCTATTATTATGTCTCTATCGTGCAAACGAATTATTACTTTTTCTGCATCGAGATTATTTTGAGTTATACCCATTTTCTTCATCGCTTGCTTCATTTGACTTGAATTCATATTCATTCCTGGAAACATAAAACCACCTCGAGTTTAAAGAGAATTTAAAATTATAATTAATATTACTATTAGCGCAGAAAGGGCTAAAACCATTTGTGGCGAAATAGATATTTTGGATTTAGTTTCATTATAATATTGAGTTATACCTGCTCCACTTGAAGGCATACTTATTCTATCTTGTGCCATATTAACTTGGAACAATAAAGACATTTATAAACATTTCTTTATATATTAAAAGAAAAAGTGTAGAATTACAATAAGCCACCTTTTGTAAAGGTCAAACAAAAAAAGATTTTGCGATACCTTTTGGCAGTATTTGACTAAGCGTCTTACGACTTGCATCAACCAGGTGCTCAAATTTCATCCTTTCTTTTGGCGAAGTCAGTTTTTCACATCATTCCATAAACCAAAAAAGGTGTATTTCTGTACGGTTTACCAATCATATTCTGATTCTTGACTTTCATCAAGTGGTCTTGCACAAAGCATAGATGGGCGGACTTTCCTAAGGATTTAACCCTAAACTACCTAGTAATCCTACAATAAATTGAAAACTTATTGGATTTATAAAGTTGATGTGTAAAATTTTCGGTTTAAATACCCATACATTTATAAATGAAATATTTTAAATTAGAGTTAAATTGGCAGATCCTATTTTTAAAATAAACAAATTATGCAAGTCTTATTCAGGTAAAACTGTTTTAAAGAACATTGATTTAGAAATAATGCCTGGTGAAATAATAGGAATAATAGGTGCGAGTGGTAGTGGTAAAACTACATTATTAAACACCATGATAGGATTTGTAAGGCCGGATTCAGGAGATGTTCAGTTTCGATTGAACCATTTATTAACGTTTAAAGATAATTGCATTTATAGATCAGTTTATGAAAAAGTTGAAACTGCAAAAAAAGTTTATGGTTTTGCGTCACAAATTCCTTCAGTATATGAAGAATTGACTGTTAAAGAAAATTTAGAATATTTTGGAATATTACATAATTTAAGTACAGATGCAATTAAAGCTAATACTGATACATTACTTTCTTTAATGAATTTACAATATGCAACAAACATACAAGCTAAAAATCTTTCAGGGGGAATGAAAAGAAGATTAGATATTGCGTGTTCATTGATGCATGATCCTGAAGTTTTAATTTTAGACGAGCCAACATCTGATTTAGATCCTATAAATAGAATAGATATTTGGTCTTTAATAAAAAAAATCAATAAAAAAGGAACAACAATCATTTTATCAAGCCACCATTTAAATGAATTAGAAACATTATGTGATCGTATTGCAATTTTAAAAGATTCTCAATTTGCAGCAGTTGATAAAACTGAGAATTTGAAAAAAATGTTTGTAAAAAAACAAGAAATAATTTTTGAGAGTGAACCTGGCAATTATAAAAAAATTATGCGTTCCATGCCTAAAAAATATTCAGACAGATTTAAAATATTTGAAAATGAATCAAGAATAGGCACGGATGATAATTCAGAAACAATTAAAGATTTGTTAAGCGCAATAAAAGATAACGAAGAAAAAATATTATCTATAAATGTGGTTAAACCGTCTTTAGATGACGTTTTCTTATCAATATTAGAACACAAAGAGAGGGAAGATGTAGAATGAAGATTTTTAAAGTGTTACAAAAGAATTTTAAAATACTTTTTAGAAAGAAAACTTCATTTTTTACAATATTTCTAGGACCATTATTTGTTATTTTACTTATGAGTTTTACATTTAGTTCTAATTCAGAAATGCAAATGTCAATCGGATACATTTCTCCAGATGATAGTCCTTTAACTAATGAATTTGTTACTAATTTAAAAACAAACTATCTTGCAAAACAATTTTGGGAAAAAGATACTTGTGTTCATGAATTAGAGAGTGGTTTAATGCATGCATGTATATTATTTCCGGAAAATTTTGAAATAGAAAATAATAAAACAAACAACATTATTTTTGTAGTGGATAAATCTCGTATTAGTTTAGTTTATTCAGTTATTGAAAGTATTTCTTCAGATATTGATGTGAAAACAGAAGAACTTAGTAAAGATTTAACTGATAAAATAGTTTCAACTTTAACGAATATAAACACTAAATTAGATTCAACATTGGCAATAGTAATTAAAACTAAAGCAAAGACAACTGAACAAGAAGGTTCTGCAACTGAAATTGGAAACGATATGAAAGAAATCAGCGATGATTTGAAAGATGTTGATTTTACAAATTTAGATACTAGTATTGATTCACTTCATCAATACACTAAAAACATTTATGATGGAGTTTATTCTGAAGCAGGAGATTGTTTAGATATTGTAGAAACTTCTGAAATGGATGCTACTTTAGCTGCAGAACTAGAAGATGAATTAACGGCCATAAGAAATGTTACCAAAACAAACTATGACAACAGTTCTTCTAAAATAACTGATATTGCTACTTTAGTAGATAGTGCAATTTCGACAATAGAAAAGATAGAAACATTAAGTAGCGAACAATCTAGCAGTTTAACAAAGATGAAAACAGATTTATCCCAAATGACTATTGATCTTGGAACTGTAAAAAGCAATATTGAATCAATGCAAAATGAAATAAATAATATTCAAGTGACATCTACAGAGAACATTGTTAATCCAATAACAACTTCAATTGAAACAACTTCTTCAGCAGGAAATAACAAATTAGCTTTAATTTTCCCATATTTATTAATTTTATTAATTATGTTCACAAGTTTACTTTTATCAAGCACATTAGTTGTTGTTGAAAAAGAATCAAATGCCGCATTTAGAACATTCACCACTCCAACAAGAGATGAATTTTTTGTATTTACAACATTTTTAACAGCATTTATGGTTGTAATAATTCAATTAATAATAATTTTAGCAGCTGTGAGTTATTTCTTATTTGATTTTATATTAGCAAATATTTATGTGAATATTACACTTATACTTTTAGCAACCGCATTATTCATTATGTTAGGAATGATGATTGGATACTTATTGAAAACTCAACAAGCTACAAATATGGCTACAATCTTCTTAGGAACTATACTTTTATTCATATCGAACATAGTATTTCCAATAGAAACAATTTCTCCGAGTTTAAAACTGATTGCACAATATAATCCATTTGTAATTACATCTGAATTACTTAGACAATCCATTGTGTTTAATACAGGATTTTCCGAGATGGCACTTCAATTAGCAATAATATTTTTTTACAGCATCATATTTTTAGTGTTAATTTTGATGTTTCAAAAGATTTCAAAATCAAATTACTTTAATAAATTTGCACACATGAGAAGTGGAATTAATAAGTTTGTTCCTGAATCAATATTAATTGATGCGGTAGAAATTAAAAGTAAAGAAGAATTGGTTTCTAAATTAGAAAATATTGACGATGAAAAGTACGATAAATTCAAAAAAGATAGTTATAAACAATTCAAAGAATTTTTGGAAGTTAAATTAGATGAAGACAAACTTGGAAATCTTAAAAAAATGACTAGAGAACAATTAATAACCAAGTTAAAAAATAGAATTCAAAAAAATGAAGAGTTAATTAAAAACGACTCCACTGTTTTTGATGGAAAATATTTATCTGAAGAAGAACAACACAAAAAGAAATCTAAAAAAGATAAGAAAAAGGAAGAAGTTATAGAAGAAGATCCTTCAGAAGAAGAACAATAAATCTTTAATTAAAAAAATAATTAAACCTGAAGATAAAATCAACATAACTAAATTAACTATTTTTTCTGTGAAGCTACCAACTACTAAAGGACCACTAATTTTAAACCCGAGCATAAATAAATCTATTCCGGATTTTGTAAACATGTCTTCAATTAAATGCAATATATATCCTAATGAAAAAAATATTGCTATAGAGACATTAAAAAAATTCAAAATATATGCTGAAATCAAAACTGAATAGATTGAATGAAAAAATCCTCTGTGTGTAAAGAAAAAACCTATAATTTTAAATTTTCGACCTATTATTGAATTCATTTTATCTATGTCTGGAAACAAAATTCCAATTAGAAAAACTATTGATAGAAAAATTGTTTTTGTAGATATTCCTAAAAGGAATAAAGAGATTAATGAAATTAAAATTCCTGTATTAAGGTGTGTTTTACCTTCCATATTTAGTCTCCAAATAAGCTATGTGTGTGATTTTATTTGAATCTTTATTAATTAGCGTTTGTTCAAACTCCAAAGGATATTGCATTATTACGTGTGGATGAAATGAATAACTTTTATACTTAAATGGATAATTGTTAAGAAGTTTGAAATAAAATTCGGGGGATAGATGAAAAACTTCCAAGGATAAATAATCATCTAAAGGAAAAATCAAATATGAACTTGTACTTATTTCAGTTATGGGGCTTGGAAAAAACATATTTCTAAAAATTGAGAAAACTGAAGCGTCGTAAGTATAATCATATTTCTTTAGTGAAAATAAAGTATTTAAATTAATCATCCTATATGGTGCTCTAAATCCTTTAATAGTTATGTTGTATTGTTCTTCTAAAATTTGTTTACATCCCTGAAGTTCATATTCTTTTAAAGATTTATTTGCGAAAGGCAATATTGAATGATTTTGTGTGTGACAAGAAATTTCATGTCCTTGTTCTAACATTAGGGGAATCATATTCGGAAGATTTTTTTGAAATTCAATAGTTACAAAAAACGTTGCTTTGGTATTGGTTTTTTCTAAAATAGATAATAATTCTAACATTACTGTTTCATTGTCAGGAGATTCTGTATCGAAACTAATTAACAACACATCTTGAGAGAAAATATAAACACATGTAGAAAAAAATAAAAATAAAAGTAATATTAAACCATATTTATTAAGATTCATCTTCCAAATCTTCTATATCAAAAATTTCTTCTTCACCCATCATTTCTTCTGTTGTTGATGAGGTTGGTTGAGAAGCTTCTTCAGAAGCTTTTTTTGACTCCTTATTTGGAGTTAAGATTATTGGTTTTTCTTCAGTTGGTTGAGGATTTGAATCGATTTTATAGACAACCAATTCTAATTGATTAAAAGCTTCGTTATTTTTTACTTTCGCTCTAATTTTAACTATTTTTCCTAATAAGTCATTTTTAATTTCTTCAATTTTAGAAGCATCGTCTTTTAATTTTATTATTTCCTCATCAGAAAGATTTAGTAATTGTTGTATTTGTTCTTTCCAAAGAGTTGCTCTAACATTATCACTACCATCATCTAGAAATATATTCATTACATAATTAAAGGATGGTTCTTGGATACCATGTTCTGCGCAAGAAAATTTGCCTTCATTTGCTATTTGCATTCTTTTGTTACAAGTTGGGCAAGTTTCGAAGAATCTCGGATCATAAACTTGAACTATTGTGGCCATTACATCAACATATGTGTCGTTGGCAGTTATTTCTTTTATTCTTTTTATTTCTTCTTTGTATTCTTGTTTTTGTGCAACTACGATTGATTTTCCTTCTGGATTAATTATACAATTTGAAGAATTACCCATGTGAAGTTCAACACGACCATTATTTTCTTTGGCATATGCATTTTGAACTTCAATTATGTCTCCTTCTTCTATTTGATCAAAATATTGACATTTGTCATTCCAAAAAGTTAAACGAGAAAGGCCTGTTTCATCACCCATCAATAAACTTCCAACTTTTCCAGCATGATCTTCACCAAATATTCGTAGTTCATATTTTTTTAATACTTTTCCAAACACATGTACGCTTTTCATAGTTGGCGTTAAATCCTTTAATTTTACTTCTGCGTTAGATGATGTTGTTCTATCAGTTTGTATGCCTAATTCGCCTGCAACAATATGTGCGGCACCTTCTTGAGATATTAAACCTGAAAGTGCTTTCATTTTTTCTTTTATTTTTTTGTCAAGTTCTTCTTGAGTAATTTTTCCAGAATCGAGAATTTGTTGTAGTATTTCATTAGCCATAATATCCCTCTATCGATATGAAAACTTTTGAAGTTTCAATATTTACAAAGTAAACCCTAAGGGCTTTTTAAGTGTTGTGTTATGCTGTCCAGTGTGACCATTGTTTTTTAAACTATATGTTTAAGAATATATTATTTTAAGGCTTGAAAGATTTGTTCTATTTCTTTTTGAGGATATCCTTGGGAGATTAGATTGTTTTTTATATCTACTTGGGAATAACCTTGAGAAAGTAAAGATCGAACATATTCTTTTAATTGAAGGTTTATAGTGGGTTGTTTTTTATTGAGTTTAAATAATTTAAATAATAAAAATATTAAAAGAAGTATTAAAATAGATAATGTAGTCATTAATAGAATATTTGTTGTTTTTAACTCAGTTGTTGGTTGGTTGTAAGTTTGTGTTTGCTCTTCTATATCTTGATTAGTTGTGATGGATAGTTGATTATTTGCGATTAATATTTCTTCTATTGATTGTATTAATTCAGTTAAAAGAATGTCTTGTTCTATTTGTTCTATGTTTTGATTGAAATATTCTTTTAAATTGAGTATTTGAATTGGAGATAAGTAGTTATTTGATTGTGTAATTTGTAATGAATTTTGTTCTATGTCCAAATATATCCAATTTGTAGTTTTAGGTTGTTCTAACGAATATATTGTTAAAGGAGAATCTAGAAAATCAATTTCACATTTAGTTGCATTTATTGATGATGCTGAAATTATTATAAGTATTAACCACATTAAACTATATGAGAATTGGTTCATTTAATTTCACCTCTTTTACATATCTTTTACAACAGCCTCCTAAAATATTCAAAGCTTGTGTATTTATGGTGTTTGTTTCTAAGATTGAAGATTCGCCACAAATTAAATCCATTGCATTTTGTATTGAATCTGGATCTGAAATTCCTAACGAGGACAAATAAGCATTAATTTGAGTTTGAGCTAAATTGAATGAGTCTTTTATTTCTATGGCTTTTATAGTTATTTGTTGTTCATCAAGTTTATTTGTATTGTTGAATTGGTCTGTTGTTGTTATAGTGATCTGATAATTTTTATCTTTTTCAAATTTTAAATCATTCATTCCATCAGTCATGACATAATATTGTTTTGTTTGATTATTGTAATATAATTTATTTAGTTTTAAAGGATATAAAGATGTTAATAACAAATTGCTTGAAAATTCTTCTTTTTCATCAAGTCGTAATAGTATGAATTCATTTTGAGCAAAATCATTTTCAGTTAAGTAAAGATTGAAAGCATAAATATCTTCATTTAAATTTTCGAAATTGAAAGACACTAAAACTGCTTCTGTATTTATGCATTTTAATTGCTCTTCAATATTTAAATTTAATTTTGACCATGTTGGCGGAATCTTATCTTCAACATAAGCTGTAAATGAAACATTTTGATGGTCTTTAAATGATGTGATGAATCTTTGATTCTTTTTGTTGGAATAACAAATTGGAGGATCTGTTTCTTTGTCTTGGTAATAATACCAAGCAACATTGTTTTTATCTGTTTTGTAGAGGGCAAATAAATTGTTGGACACATCCCAAGACTGGATTAAATTGCCAGTTAATGAATTTGGATTTAGGATATCTGGAAGTTGATATATTTCAAAGTCCATATATGAATTTACCTTATTTTGGTTATTTGTAAATTTAAAAGTTAATGATGTGGCTAGATTTGTTTCACTGCTGGAATCAATGAATTTTAAAGGATTAAATTCTAAAGCCAAATCTGGATACGAAGGATTAGTTTTACTTAAACCTTTAACGTTAATTAAATTTTTAACATAATAATTTCCCTCGAAATCTGGGAGAATTTGAAACATTTCTCCTTCAGGATTCATATGTAAGGTGTCTAAATAAATTGGACATATACACCCTTCTTGTTCGTTTTTTTGGCAATCAATCATTTGATCTACGAATGAACTTCTAAATGAATCTATTTGTTTGAAGACAAGCCATTCTTTTACTTCTCCTGAAAGTTGTTCAAAATTACCTTGAACTAAGTTGGAGAAGAAACCAATTGTTTGTTGTAGTTGTAAATCCTTCATTTTTTCTGGATGGATGTATGTGTAATCACTTGTGTGAATTATTTTGGAATTTGTGTTTGAAAATTTGGTTATTGCTTTGTCTATGCATTCTGTTTGACTTAACATTAAGCAATCGTTGGCTAAGTAGGATATGAATTGTTCTAATACGTCGTATTTTTTTAAATCTATGTTTGCTGTTGTGGCGTAAGAAGATGTTATGGATATATGATTTTGAGAGTATGGTTGATTCTTTAAATAAATTGCTTGTGGTACAGAATCACATTGTTCAGAAAGTCCTTTGCCCATTAAATGAGGGTATCCCCAAGATTCTTCAACTTTATTTTGCAAAGTAGTTAAATTTGTAATTGATTTTGACCATACTTCGAAAAAATCAAGTTTAGTTAAATCAGACCATTCAATAGATTCTTTTGGTTTTTTCAAACGTTTACTCGCTTCATTAATTATTTTTTTAGCATTACCTGGTCCAGAATTATAACAAATAGCGGTAAAATAAAAATTGGGATTCTCTTTAGCCATATATCCTGCATCAATTAAATAATTTTGGCACCACTTTAAATATTGTGCTCCCGATTCTATTCCTAGCTGAAGATAATTTATAGTAGTTCCATCCACCACCTTAGATTCTTTATTAACTAAACTATCCCATTTACAAATAGTTTTAACATCATTACATGCATTCGGACTGATTTGCATTAAACCACAAAAATTATTGTTTCTACATGCAACTTCTCCAGACAAATACTTTGAAAGAGATGCTCCACCTGTTTCCGCATAAATTATGGCTTTAATAAATTCGGAAGGCAATTTTGTTCTTGAAGAACTACGAAGTATCGAGTTCGTTATAGCTCCATTATTTTTTAAATCATATTCATTTAATTGTTGTGTAAATTCATAATAATTAATTTCTTGTTGTCCTTTTCTAATTTGATCTTGAAGCCAAGCAGTAGAATCAAAATAAATTGAACAACTTTTCTCGGTTTCTTCGACTACAACTTCTTCTGTTTGTTCAGTTTGAACATTCTCTCCAAGAGGCAAATACCTTACGATTGCAGAGATTTGAGGATATAATGAATATGTTTGTGAATTTCGTATAGGTTCTTTTACTAAACCAACACCACCGAAAGAATGTATCACTTCATTGTTTCCAACATAAACCATCACATGTCCCATTGTTGTTTGATGATCTTTTTTTGTGAAGATTATGTCTCCGGGTTTTGCTAGTTTTAAAAGCTCTTGAGGCGTCATGGCTTTATTTGTTTTCTCCCATACTACTTCATTATTGGATTCTTTAAATTGCTCATAAAGTGCATGTGCACTTAATCTCACATCGGCTATTTGAGAAATATTTGCATGTTTACCAACCCACCAAACCCAACCTGAACAATCAAAACCAGGAATCATTAAATCTGTCGACCCTGGAATGTTTCTTGGAGGATAATTTTCTTCAAACATATTTGAACATTTACCTCCTTCAGTTGAATCTGCGAAAGCGTAAGGGGACATTCCTCCCCAAACGTAAGGATATTTATTGCCTGCATACATATATGTATTATAAAGTTTTATAGCTACGTCTGCAATGCAATCATTTGTTTGACAATTAACGATTTTTTCTTCACCACAACCACCTAATGGTCCAACTGGATAAGACATCGTTTCAACTAAATATTGAAATTCTCGACCAACAATGGGAACTTGTATAGGTGTTTGAGGAATTAATTTTATATTTAATTTTGGATTTGCATTTGTTTGTTGATTTTCATAAGTTTGCGTTAAATCAAAACTATATTGAAAATTCATTAAAGAAATTGATTTGAATTTAGATAAATGTGTTTGAAGTTTATCATCTAATGTTTGTTTAAAGAATAATTCAAAATCAGGAACACATATTTGTTTATCTTTAGATAGATAAATTTGGTGTACGTGTTCACCACAGGAAGTCTGTTGTTTCTGAAGGTCAAATTGAAATTCAGAGACTGTGCTTTTTGTTGAACTTTTTAAAGATTGGTCAATGTAAGATGCTACTTCTTCCGCGTTTTGGTTTGATTGTAAAATAGATTGTACATTTTCTCCAACAATGATGTTTATATCTGATTTTTGAGTATAATTTAAAATGAATATGAACAAAGCCATAAATATAAATATCGCAATAAAACTAAGTCCGAGCGCTTTTCTTGATTTTTTTAAGACCTTGCCAGTATAATTTTTCATTTCAGACCTGTAGGTATTTTCTTTTTATTTGAAGGTATGACTTCACAATATTCATAAATTAATTCAATTCTTGACTCTGTTTCTTCATTTGAAGATAAAGATATTTTGGATAACTCAGAACACTTACGAAAATCTTCAATACCATAAATATATTGATTTATATCTAGTTTTAAAGATTTTATAACTAAAGTTACTCTACTATTTGGAATCTGAGAGAAATATTTTTGAGCAGAATTTAAAATTATTTCTTTAGTTATAGTATCGATTTCAAAAATATTTTTATACGTTAGATCTGATAACAATTCGGCATTAGTTATGTGTTTGTTGTAATGTATTGAAGTTAATTGCGAGTATGTTGTTAAATGTTTTTGTGCAAAATAAGATGTACTATTTAGAGAAGTGATGCCTTCACTTTGACTTGTTTTTATAGAAGATATAAATACTATTAATAAAATAGAAATTATCATTGCCCCAACCACTATAACTAATTCTAACCAATCTGAAGGCGAAAATACTCCTTTCTTAGAGAATTTCACTGTATCACCCTTATTGATGCAGGAATAACCTCTCCTGAATTTAATCTTAAAGCGCATGGTTGAGTTATTTCTTGATTCGTTATTTGTCCGGAAAGTTGAGCGGACATAGTTTTAACATTTTCCTCTTTTGGGTAAACAATTACTTCTATTTGTTTAATTAATTCATTAGAAGTAAAACAAGCTTTCAAGGTTTCATCATTTATTTTATTTACATCTAAAATATTTTGGTAAACTCGATCTGTATTGATATCTTGATATGCAAAACAATTATTAGTTATTGCCTCATATGTTAAAATTATATCTAAATTATCTGGAAGGGGATATTTTTTTTCAGCAGAATTTTGCATTGTGGCGGCTTGTAATGGAACATAAACCGAAAGTAAAATTATTAAAATAATGTATAATGGCACATCGTCAGATATATTTGATTTTTTGCCTAGTCTCAACATATACTTATTTTAAGCTTAATTCTTTATAAATATTGAGATTTTCACTCAAAAATAGATGTAATTGATGCCCCTAACAGTTCTTCAAGTTCATTTGTTGTTTCTTGTTTAAATTTCTTTTCTAATTCAATAATTATTTCGTTTGAATTGCAATTAGTGCACATAAAAGGAATATCGTATAATGAGAAGGAATTAGGAATGTCTAAATTTAATTGATTTAATTTTTGATTTAGTTTTGTTGCTAGAGGTCCCAATAACTCTTGATTAGATGATGAATATTTAATAGTGGTCTTATCTAAATTAGAAACATTAAATATTATGTGAACTTTTGCAGATTCTTTAGTTTCGGATTTTATCAAAGGAGTAGCAATTTTATTGAATGAAATTAAAATTTCATTTATGTTTGGATCATTTATGGAAACGTACAAATATTTTTCTGTAAATTGTTGCGATAAAGAAATTGTTTGTGAAGGGTTTGAAGTTCCTTTTGAAAAAGATAGTTTATTGTATGTACGATCTATGGTTAATTGTGAATAAGGTATTTGTTTGTCTTCTGAATAGATAATTAAACCTAGGGGTGCAATTATATTTTGATCTCGATCATATGCTTGACTATATGCATTATAATCACATAAAACTGCAGAAATAGAATTTTCATCAAATTTCATACAACGATTTTCAACATCTAATTGAGGATTAAAATAAATGTTGAAATTATTGGGTAAATAAGTAATTGTTTTAGTTGTGAAAGTTGTATCTAAAACAAGAGCTCTACTTACGGCCCCTTCATAAGAGACTTTACTAGGAGCGTATAATATTGCAGACCCGATAATTATTGCAAATATGATGAACCCTAAGACGCTTAACATATCTCCTTTTTTATTATGAAACAATTTCTTCTACCTTTTTTATTTCGAAAAAGTTTTCTTGATTCCAAGATATTTTATGTTTATCTCCGGTTTCGCATTCAATTAAAATTAAATCTTGAGTCACATATTCATAATCATCAAAACAAAAATTAGTTTGATTTGGCAATTCAAATAACAAATCAGTTTCAAATTTTTCTCTCCACCCCCCCATGTATGTCGACATCAAATAAGTTCCTTCTAAAAAATCAATGTTAATTTTTATTTTTTGACCAACTTCTTCCGCAGATTCAAAAGGTTTTACAAAATGCCATGGATTAAAATCAGAAGATTTGGAATAATATTCTTTAACTTCTGATTGACCAAATTGATTGAGGGGTTTAAAATCCCTAAAATAAACAACGATTAATTCAAACGCACGTTCATCAATGATTGAATCTAGGAAATCCTTATTTGCAGAATAGAGTGAATTTATAGTTACACCGATAAAATTGGAATATTTTTTATCTTGCAAATTATATTTTGTTAAATAAATTTGTACGGGCCATTTATCAAAACCATATTCTATGGAATGTAATGAAGATGCTCCAAATCCTCCTAAAACCAAACCACCTGTCCAAAATTGCTCAAATTGTAATCTTTGTGCAATTTGCTCATTATGTATTTTTGAAAATTGTTTAAAAAAATAATCATCATTATCCAATATATTAAATACTTTTAAAGACAATATTTCGAGAGAAATAGGATATTTATTTACATTTGACTTAAATTCAGATGTAACTTGTTGAAAATATTCTAATTTTCCTCGTCCATCTATAAATTGTGAATTTTGATTAGGAGCAGTGATACAATACGGTTCATTCAAACTAATTCCTTCAAAAACATTTTCATCTAGTAAATTTAATTTAGGTTCGTTATTTTCTTTTATAATATCCCATAATTTTAAATCATCTACATAACAAATACATGCTCGATCATAACATGATGAAAGTTCAGGTCTTATGAAGTAAATATATGAATTGGTTGCTTTATCCGTTAAACGTATATCTCCTCTACCTTTTGAAAAAAACAAAATATATTCATTTTCTAAAAACGAAATTTCATCGGTTCTAAGCCATTCTGCATTTGAATAAACATCAACATCATAATACTCTCCTAAAAATTCTTCTTTAAAAGAAATCCCTTTATTCAAATCTAAATCAACTAATTTTTGCTCTATTTGGGACAACATCATGACGTTATTAACAAATTCTGTTTTGGTTGTTTGACGAGCATATAAACTTCCTTGAGTAAATAAAAAGTAAAGAAGTATAACTACGATAAGTATGCTCACCATGTGTTCCCAAA
Source organism: Candidatus Nanoarchaeia archaeon (assembly GCA_028691765.1). Taxonomy (GTDB): domain Archaea; phylum Nanobdellota; class Nanobdellia; order Woesearchaeales; family SKGA01; genus JAQUYS01. Next base: position 40,891 of record JAQUYS010000001.1, read on the forward strand.
GTAACTCAAATCCTTTTTTATTCATGATGATTTTTCCTCTTTGGGTTGGCATTTTATAATATAATAAACCTCCTCTTCATTTTCACCTGTTAATGTATTTAAAACGGAAGGATTTGAATCTATTTGCAGAATAAATCTTTTCAAATCATTTATTTTAGCATCTAAAGGAATTTTGCTTTTTAAACATGTTATTTGTTCGCATAAGATTTTTTGTGCGTCAGATGGACTTTTACTACATACGCCTGAATCATCTAATAAAACATATTGTTCCCACAAATATTTCGGAATAAAATCGGTTGATGTGTACCAAAATAAGAGTTTATTTGAAGTTAAATATTTATCCTTACACTCTTCGAAAATTTCTTCATTTAATATATATCCTTCCGTACCATTACATCCTATGGTGGGAATTAAATCCATATATGCTGCAGTTGCTTTAGGATAAAAATCGTTTGAGAAGCCAATCAATAAAAACACAATTATGCCCCCCATTATTACAACTATTAAAAGTTCCATTAAAAAACTTATACCTTTTTTATCATTCATAATATTCACCTACAAAAGTCAAGCCACCTTATTAAATATGAAACAGATTCAACATTTGGAAACCCAATTCCTTCAACGTTGAATAAAGGATTGTATTGATCTAAACTTAAAATAAATTCCTTATCTTCATCACCTAATTTTTCGATACTTGGGAAAAAAACAAAAAATTCAGATTCCTCAACGTTAGTGTTTGGGAGTTTGGTTTTTAACTCATTTGCAAGTATTTGATTTTCTGTAGAATCTAATCTCAATAATAAATGTCCATTAATAGAAATCATGCGCCTATATTCTAAATCACTTACAGAATTTATATTTTTATCATGTTTAAACCAATATAACTCCGGAACGAATTCCTCGTTAATTTTATTATTTGATGGTGAAATGCCAATTAGTGACAAAGGATAAAAATGCTTAATTCCTTCAGTTATTCTATTATATGTTCCATAAATACTTTGATATTCTAAAAAATGTTCTTCAGTATCTCCAATAATATTTACTTTCGAACCACAATAATCTTTTAAAGTCCAAATCATGGCAAATTCAGGAATTCCTGCAGTTTCTACAGTCCATTCATTGGGATTTCCTGCAATTATGGCTACATGTTTATTTTTTAAAAAGGGTAGATTTTCATACGTCGCATATTGATACACGTTATTTAATTCTGTACGAACATATACTTTTAATCCAATACCATCATCTATTAATTGAATGGAATATCTTTTATCGACTGGGAAAGTATCATAATAAATTAAATGCTTATCTTTATTTGAATAATACGGATCTCCTTGTTTAGAATATCGTATGTATGTTGAATTAAACATTTGACTCAACATTAAATCGAGATACTCTCTAAATTCTTGATCTAATTCGGATATTGCATTATATCTTATTTCAGTAGTTCCTGTTTCTAAATCAATCCCAAAATAATTTCCTAAATTAGTTTTATCAGTTAATTGGTTTGTTGAATCCGTTGCTTTATCTTTAAAAAGCCCAATAAAATCTAAAAAAATCAATCCTAAAATAACTGAAACTACGACTACGGCCACTATTGAGACTAATTGTTGGTTTGCTTTTTTATTAAACATCAGTCTCCTCCAGGAATTAACGAATCAGATTTAGTATAAAGCAAGTAAGATAAATATAATACTACACATATAGTTACCAGCGTTATAATTATTGTCAAAAGAGATTGTCCTTTTTTATTAAATTTTAAATTTAGGATATTTATAATTTCTTTAATCATTCTAAATCACCAAAATATATTTTTCTACACATTAATCTTTCTGAAATATCTAATGGGGAAATCAAAATAAAAGATACTTGTTTATCAAAAACTTCCTTCGAGATATCTCCGTAAGAAATTCCTTCAAATTGACTTAAACCATTTACTAATCTTTGGGAAGTTTCGACCCATTTTTTTATATTACTATTTACTGTTATTATATCTGAACCAACTTTAATGGGATTGTATATGAACGGCGGATTGAACATATATCCTCCTATTATTTGAAAATTTAGTAATGCGGTTTCAGTAGTTGTTGGATCTTTAGGAGGTTGAAATAAGGAGATAGTATATTTTTGATTCGGGATGTATTCTGTAGGAATGAATAAAATTTTCCCAGTATCTATGCCTGCATAAGCGGTAAGGTAATCATAATACGTCATCACTGTTTTTAAACCATCTTTAGTTACAGCATAATCTGTTTTTTTAAGAAAATCATATAATTCAAATGAATTTAAAGGTGTTTCGGGAAGATATGTCGAATCTTCAATTTCAAATTCCAATAAAGTTACACATTCAGGTTTATATTGAGGAAATTTAGATGTAAGATAATTTCTAAAAACAGATTTATCTGCCCAAATATCAGTTATTGTTCCTGCGCCCGACATCCACCAAACTTTTGCCATTTTATCGGCGATTTTTTTAGCGACTGCAAATTTTTTATTTGACTCGTTAGAAATCGGTTCAGGAACATTTTTTCTAGAAATATCTATTGTTTCATATATTGTTGAACATTTTTGAGTAAATAAAGAGACTTCTGCAGAAACATCTCCAATTCCTATTTCACCACTAGTTCCAGTTTGTAATTTTAGTGAAGCTAAACATAATGCCCCACTTGAAGATGTTTTATCAACTATAAATAGTTCTTTTTGTAATAATTGAAAAAGTAATAATGCTGAAACTAATAAAACTATTAAAATTCCTATGTATTTAATTCCTGAGCTTGCTTTTTTCATTTTTAAGGAAATATATATTTTTTTGTTATGATAAAAATTGCTGCAAACAAGGCAACATATAATGCATATTTGACCCATTCCTGCATCTGTGCTTTTTTGAATTTCATTTTATTTATTTACACAATCTCCATTCCAATCGTTCCAAGATGGTTCAACATATTTACATCCGCCTTTAATTCCACAAGCATTTGCTAAACATTCATCTCGATCGTCACTATAATTTGAGCAGGAATTTATTTTTGAACAAGATAAACATTCATTTACATTTTTATAATCCCAATAACATTTGGTACCTATACAATCATTAGAATTACATGTGAACAGAGTTTTATAACTTGAACAATCCACAATCCCCTCATCACAAGCTTGACAAGAACCATCATCTAAATAACATTTTGTACTTTCAGATGTTCTTTTAGTTATATCCAAACAAGCATTCGCAGAATATTCTGAACAAGATTTTATTGGTTGGTTCTTAATCACTATGATTGAATCGCAATCTTTTAATTCAACATCATATGGTTTAGAAAATGCAGTTTGATTTTTTTTCAAATAAACACATAAATGATCAGTTTTTAAATCCAATAAATCTATAGGAGTATTAAAATTAAATTGAGTCAACAAAAGAGAATTTCCTTGTTGAGGAACGTAATTCACACAACTTTCTGAATAAACTATTCTATAATTGCCTTGCGAAAAAGTCTCTCCTAAAACTTTGAGTACACAATAATTTTTATTTAATATTTTGGTTGTTGAAAAATAAACCTCTTCAGAATTTGGTTGGGAATCAAAGGTATATTTTATTTGTGTAGGTGTCGTTGAAGAAGATGCATCTGCACTCATTTTAATACTTACAATGGACGTTTCTTTTTCAGTTGAATAATCTTTTTTTTGCTTAACTGTGAATTTTACTTCATAAATTTGGGAAGGAAGTCCTTTAAAATCTTTTAACATATATGCTTTATTTGAACAATCAGTCCATTCTCTAGTTAACGCAGTCAACTCTTGTGAATTGCTGCTAACCATTAATTTACAATAATCTCCATCCTCGTAGGCATTTGCAAATTCTAATCTAAAAGGACCATTATTGAAATTATCAATTACATGATAAGTTGAAATCAATGTATCGTTGTATTTTATATAAATTTTATTCGAATCTTTTACAAATCCATCATTAGGTGGAATCCAAGAAGATTGTCCGATTGTTGCTTTTACACCAAAATGACTTCTTTGAACAGAAGATGCTTCTTCCTTATATTTTTCAAATTCTTCTTCTTTTCCTGAGATACTTTTACAACATTTCATATCAACATCATCGACGTTTTTATTAAAAAAAGACATTTCTTTAGATAATGTTAAATCACATTTTCCTGGAACAAGAACGCCTCCAAAAGTTTCACATGCGCTTAATTTATTTAGTAGATTTCCTGATGGCAAAATTGCTCCTCGTAATCCCATAAATAAAACTAATATTCCTAATACTGCAATAACTACAAAAGACATTGGTAAGCCAGACCCTTTTCTAGAATTAAATAGTTTCATCATCACAGTACCTCATCGTTTGAAAAAGAAAAAAAATAAAATTTTAACCTAGAGGAATACAACAGTATCCTTTATCTGAACCTAATTTAGTTTTACAGCCTGAATCTGGTTTAGGAACATCTGTACCTTCACATGCAGATATTGAATCTTCACAATATCCTCCCATTCCTTCACAACTTGTTGATTCAGCTAAATTTCCGCCTTGTTTCATTAACAAAACTGCTAAAATTACCAAAACCAAAAGAGCGATAGCTGCTATGATTATGATGTTCATAGACATTTCCGAGCCTTTTTTATTCCAAAACATTAATTACACCTCATTAAATATTAAATATGTTAGTATACATTAACCACAACTAGTATTTAAATGTTTCCCCAAAAATCAAATTCATTTATAAAGAAGTTTTCATGCTTTCTAGGCTTTCTTTTAGCCTCAGAAGAAGCTTAGGAGTTATTTTGGATGTAGAGGTTTCCAAGCTTTTTTGATTTAAGTTTAAATAAGACATTATTTCTCGGGCTTGATTTTTTGTTTTTCCTTTAAAAGAATTGATTAAAGCGTTCTTTATTTTGCCTTTGTGTTTGAAAACTGAAACTAAAATGTCTTCAATTATGGAAAGTTTTCTTTTCTTGAATGAAATTAACCAAGAATCGACTCGAGGGGGTGGAGAAAATGATTTTTTTAAAACTTTTTGTTCAAACTTAATCTTATAACATATATTTGATATTAAACTTATTGTTGATTTGTTCTCTTCTAAATTTTCTTTAAAGTTTTCACCAACTATTAAAATTAATTCTTCAATATCCTCAATTATTGCTTTTTTCATTATTTGATCAGATAAATGATAAGGTATGTTTGAAACTATTTTGTAACCTTTCCAAGAATGTTTTAAGGCATCATCAAATACTATTTTAGCATTATTTATTTGATTTAAAGAAGAATATCTTTTGTCTATTTCAAAAGCTAAAACTTCACATTGTTTAACTAATTCTTTTGTTAAAACTCCTTCTCCTGCACCTATTTCAATAACTTTGTCAGTTTTAGAAAGATTTGCGATGTGAATTTCTTTTTTTAAAACTTCTTCATCTATTAAGAAATGTTGTCCTTTGTCAAGATTTTTCTTTTCCATTTAACTCACACAAATTCCTAATTCAACCATAGCAGTACCAGGATATAAAGATATTGGTTGTCTTCCAGGAGGATATTTTCCTTTGATTTGTCCGCCAGGCATGCAATCTTCTGTAGCGTTAGTATAATTCGTAAAAGAATTATATTCAATAACTAAACCGTATGGAACTTGCCAAAGTATTAAAGTGTCTTCTAAAATTTGTTCTGCAACTTCTTCTACTTGCTCGCAGGATGTTTTTGAATCACAACGAATTTGTTTTGACTTAGCACAATCTACAATTAATTCTTGTATGTTAGTACCACAAGTAGATGTGTCTAGAAAGACTTCTATAAAACTCATAGATAATTCACTGTTAGCATATGTTTTAAATTGATCAATACCTGGATTAAGGTCATCTTTAACTGAATTAGAAACGTAAAAAAGCATAGCAATAGTTACAATTAAAACAATGAATATTAAACCCATAATTTCTATTTGTGCTTTTTTCATTTTCTCACATACCTCGTTACATAAAGTACGCCAAAAGCATATTGATTTGTTACAGGATCATATATTGAAGTTGGAATCTTAACAGGAGTTCCAAAACTCATAACTACATCATTTACATCAAAGTCATTAAGATATATTTCAATAGGTTCAGCTTCAGTTTCAGGATAAATTTGTTCTATTATAATTTCTACGTTACCTAGTTTGTCAAAATAATATTCTCTAGAAAGTTCAGGATATTCATCAATTAATTTTTGAAAGGCTTGAATTTTGGATTTGTCAAACGATGATTGTTGTTTAACGCTACCTGGAGAATAAATTAATTCAGGAAGGTTTGCAACTACTTGTGCTAGGGCAGCAGCATCCAAGTTTCCCAAAGTATCTACTTTTTCTTCTATGGTCGCTTTCTCACCTCTGAACGCAAAAATCAATCCCATCATTATTAATAAAATTATTATGATTAATGCAAAGATTGTTTCTCCCATTTCAAGTTGTGCTTTTTTCATTTTTAATATAGTTCTATGCAATTCTTTTCTAAAGCTAATGCCTGGTTTCGTTTTTGGATTTGATTTAATACCGATGATATTTCGTTAATTTTATTAAACGGATTGTCTAGATGGGGAGTTTCTCCTTCGAACAATTGTGGTAACCAATCATGTGGTCCTTCTAAAACAATTAATCCTAAATAGTTTTTACAGGATGTGCTTAATGAATTTGCATCATTCAATAAATTAATTTTCTCATATTGAAGTATTGAAGTTATTTTTAATTTGTCAAAAGCTTTATTCATCATACATTCATAAAAATCTTTGTCGTCAGAAAATAAAGCGGCGTAAAGACTTGCAGAACCTAAATATTGTGTATTGGTGCATTTTCCATCTGGATAATCACTTGCAGTTTCACAATAATAAACTGTTCCGCTTTTGAAAATGTTTGAGTTATCGTTTGGTTTGATAAAAATATGTTTTGAATTTTCTCCAGCCACAACATAATCGCCCTCACCACAATCTTCTCCTTCGCATAATTTTATAAATGTTGAAAATTTATAATTCGCTCTTGTGTTGATTTGGTTTAATTGAACTGCATCTCCTAAATGAACACTTAAATTTTTTGGAAACTGTGAATACAATAACTCAAAATTATATGAAGACTCATTGTAAAAGAAATAACCTTGATTTTTGTTAGTAACGTAAAGAAATGTTGTAATAGATAATCCTTGTTCATCAGGAAGTTCCCATTCTTTAGTCCAAGTATATATGTTGTTTCCAATTAATTCTTTGGGTGCGAAGATTACATCATATTTTATGTCTGCTGCTTTAATACCATTTAATTTGTAATTAAATAAATTCTGAGTTGAATCACATTGAAACTCTAAATTAAAACCAGAAGGTAAAACATATTCTTTTACGGTTCCTGATTTTTGTGCTGTGGAATCTAAAATAGAACTTAAAGTTCTAGCTAAACTCATTGAAATGGAAGTATCTGACTTTTGAGATTGTGAAGATATCATCATGAAGAAAAATCCCAATAAAACTGCACCCACAATTAATACAAACACCCAATTAAATTGTATTTCTACTTGTGCTTTTTTCATTTTAGACCTTGTTTAAAGCGTTAATTTGTTGATGGATGTGCGGTATCTGATTCCTCTTCTTCTTTAACTTGTATTTTTACAGTTCTTCCTTGTCCTTCAGTTATGAATGTAAATCTGCTTGCTTTTCTTTCAATACAAAAATAATCTGAATCCATAACTATTTCTTCCATGTAACCAACCAATTTAACTTCTTTCCCATCATAAATAAATATGTTGTTAGTTCCAATTGAATTTTCCATAACGGTGTTTAGATCATCGTAGGGAGTTTTTGAGTCTAGTGAATCTACTTGTGATGAAACAAAACAAAGATAAGTATAATCGCATGGTGCAAAGGGATTGTGTTTTAACAAAGAACCATAATCTTTTGAATCTGAAATTGTTTTTTTCAACTCTGAAGCAAACGCAGCATAATCTGCAGTACATTTGTTGTCAAGCAAATTACCTATCCCTTTTGTTGCAAATAACACTATTGTTGCCATTATAATAAGGGCGAATATTATTGTAAAAACTTGGCTTGTTTGTGCTTTCATATTTTAACCTCAAAGATGATGTATTTGTTCTTCTTTAATCAATCCTTTCTGTAATAATTTATAAATTATGTCATTTTTAGTCAAAGGATCTAATTTTCCATCATCTTGAAGCATTTTGAAAAGTGTTTTTAGGTTAGAAACTTCTAAATTAATTGTTTTATTTTTATTAGGATTATTCTTTACAGCGTTATTGTATACTTCTTCAACAAATGAATCTACATCTAATTTTTTAAGTGATGGATTTTTGGAATTAATTAAAGTTTTTCCTTTTAATCTTTCTTGTAATGATTTTAAATCAAGAGATTGATTTAATTGAGCTAGTTTTGAAAAGGTATCATTTTTAGGAGTGGATTGTGGTTTTTCTTCTAAATGAGGAACTTTAATTGCTTTTTTAGGAATTGGTTTTTTAGTGCTTGAGGAAGATAGATTTCTTAAATGAGTGAATGGGTCGTCATCAACACCAGAATACTCAGATAAGTCAAGATATTCTTCATCCATTCCTTCATCTAGTTTTCCATGATTTTTTAATCTAGCTTTACGAGCTAAATCATCCGCATCTAATGAAATATCTTGATCGCCTAATTCATCTGTTTTAGAAGAAATCTCTGTTTCTGGAACTTCATCCTCAACATTGAAAGCATCCAATAAACCTTTTCTTGATTTTAATCTATCTTCAACAATTTTTCCTCGTTTCTTTTCTCCTTCTTCTTTACGTTTTTTTAATTCAGCTAATTTCTTTCTTCTTTCTTCTGCCGACATTAAACTTAATTGTTGCTGTCTTTCTTGTTCAGCTTGTTGTTGCATTCTTTGGTTTTGAATTTCTTCTTCGGCTTTATTGTTTCTCCAGTAATAAATGAAATAAGATCCGCCACCAATTGAAATTAAACCTAATATGATTAAAATTATAGCTAAAATGGATGAACTTCCATAGTCTTCATAAACGGGTTCTTCTTCAGACTCGAATTCAGATTTTAAAACGCATTCACCGTAATAATTACATTCTTCATTAGTTGCACAATCTGCATCAGTGTCGCATGAAATAAAGTTTGATGAACATATGTCATCGACACATTTTAAAGAAGATTTACAATCTGAATCTCTAACACAATCTTCTCCTTCTGCTTTCTTTAAATCTTCAGGGTCAGTACAAATACTTTGGTGACAAACTAAATCGCTAAAACAATCTGAGTTTACAGTACAGTTCTCTCCTTCAGCATTTGGTGTTTGACCACAAACACTTATGTAGGCACAACTTCCTCCACAATCAATTCCTTCTTCATCTGAATCTTTTATTTTGTTAAAACAATGTGGAACATAAGTTACTATTTTTGAAAGAGTGTTATAATTATTATTTAGATCTGAAAATTTGAAACATAATGTTTTAGTTTGATTTACAATTATATTTTGAGTTGAATATGCCGCTGTGTTAGTTTCATAGTCTTCTGGTTTACATGAACCGAATGAACCAAAACCATATTTAAAATCAGTTGCACAACCAACATTATCTGTGCATGTTAATGTTGCTTTAATGCCTGTAGTTGCAAGACTTAAATTTACTTTTCCTTGAGGTTTTTGAATATCACAACGAGTGTCTGTACTTTGCACTACAAGAATGTTAAAAACTTTTTCTGTTCCTTTGTTACCTGCATAGTCTATGGGGAAAACTGTCCATTTGAATGTTGACCCGATAGGCGCTTTTAAACCTGATTTAGTTGCTGAATTCGAAGGTGATTGTTGTGCATAGATTATGTTGTTGGTTGAATTTACGAGTGTGAAATTGTAATACTTTACGTCTGTACTATTACTTTCAACGGATAATGTTAGGGAAGATATTTCTTTATCTGTACAAGCGAATAAGGATGATGTTGCTTCGACTGGAGATGGAAGAGTCTTATCGACAATATATTCAAAAGTATACAAAGATATTCCTGTGGTAGCACTAAATTCAGTTCCGATATAGTATGTTCCTTCTTCCGTTTTTGAAGTGGTTAAAGTGTGTTCAGTTTTATCTGTAGGTATGGAAGTTAAATTACAAAAATCATTTGATTGATTTTTTAAACAATAACTCATTTCAGATAAAATATTTGAAGTGAATTCATGATTTTGAGTATTTGTATTAAAATATTTTGTTTTTTGAATTACTGAAATTGTTTTGTTTAGTAATAATTCGAATGAAACATCTTTAGTGGTTACTATTCCTGGCAAATTTAAACAATTTAATTTTAAAGAATATGTCAAAGGATCTTGATTGAAAAAATTTGTAACGCCATAATAATTTGGTTCAGACATAAAATTAAATAGAAAATTTAAATTCTTAACGTATGCTTCAGTAACGGATGTATCTTCAGTTATCCAATCTGATGTAGGGGTATAAGAAGGAAAACCATCTTGATTTGGATTTTGTACAAATGAGTAATTACAAATAACTGGATCTGAAGAAATTATATTCAATGATGTAGAAATTTGTTTAGGATCAATTATTTTTAAAGGATCAATATTTACTTCTATTGAAGCAGGTGTTAAATCATACCCTATTGCAAATTCTTCTGCAAAAAAATAATCATTATCTCCTTCTGAAGCTTTACATCCAACAACATATTTTCTCATACCTAATTCATCAGAAGAATATATTTGTAATTCATTTTGTGATTGAGGAACTAAGTTGGTTGCAATGATCTTGTGTTTGTTATCGCTTTCTGTCAAAAATTGCGTTGTTAATTGATTATATGAATATAAATTATTTTGATATTCATTACCATTAGATAAATATCCGATTTTACATACGGCAGGTATTTCTGTTTGAAACGTTACATTATATGGAACATAATTTTGATACACTAATCTCGAAGCAAACGGATTTAAAGGTTCAACAACTTTTATCCATGGTTGAGTTGCATTAAGAACTGCATTTACTTTAATTAATTGAGTGTTTCCATCACCATCTTGAGCAGGAACTTCTAAAACATAATACCCATTAAATAAATGTATTTTATTGCCTTGTGAATCTACAGGGAAAAAAGTCATATTTGAACTAGTTATTGTTTGATTTAAATTGTAAGATTTATATAATTCTCCGGCAAAGGAAGTTGTGGAATATAATAATGGGGAATTGATTAAAGTTACAGGTTGATCTGAAGAGTCAAACTTTAAAATAAATTCAGGTTTTGAAATAGTTAGATGATCTGGAAAGGTTAAGTTACGTTCATAATAATCATCAAACTCATTTGGCAAATAATAAGATACAGTTAGAGAAGAAACTAATAGAATAAAAATAAAACTTATAAATAAAATAAATACTTGTCTCATAGTTCCTCTTCTTTAATTTTTAAGGCCAATTTGGATATGGAATAACTACATCCGTTTCTTCAACTGAACCTTTGATTATTAATTGTGGTCTTATAAAGCCCATATCTCTAACCCTCGGATCAACAATAGTCCAATGAATTGGTTTGTTTCCTCCATTATCCTCGGAGTAATACGCAATATTACAACCATCACAAAGACGATAGCCTTGTTTAAATGATGATGATAAAGCAATATCTGTTTGATTGTTTTGGATTGAAGTAAATGTGTTTCCTTGACATATTGTTCTATTAGTAACAAAATAATCTAATGAAGAGTTATAACTTGCACCACTAACAATACAATAATTAATTTTACTGCAACCAAACCATTTAGTTGAATAATCTTGTATGTCGCTACATCTTAATCTTAACGTTCTTTGATTTTTCCAAAGGAACGTAAATAATTGATCAGTATATGGTAATTCTACGTTATTGATTACATCAAATATGTTTGTCATTGGAGGTTTTTGATCAATAGTTAATGAAATTGCATCCATGGTATCTTTTTCTGTTATTTCTCCCGAATCTGTGAAATTACATGATGTATAAATATAATATGTTTTATTTTCTGGGTGTATTTTTAATCGATCCATTGCTTCATCGAAATTTATTGTATGAACTATGTTGTCAGATGTTATAAATTCTCCTCGTGATTCACCATATGCTGGAATTTCACCAGTAGATAAATTCAATATGTCAAATCTACACTCTGCATCATATTGATTTTCAATAGATAATTCAACATCTAAAACATTAGATAAACCTGATTTGGGTTGAGCATTTCTAATACTTTGATCTCCTTCAATAGAAATCTCTATTTGAGCTTCAACTTTGTTTTTATACACGTCCTCGCAATGTATTGTATACAGATATAAATCGTCCTGTAAATTAATATACTCTCTGCTGAATGAAGTTTCCATTACTCCCGATATATCCCACATTTCTATTTCCGGGCTTACTCCTGAAATTGTTTGCGATCTAAGTTTTGCATAACAAATAGCATTTTCGGACGTATTGAAAGAAACGGATAGATTAGAACGATATTCGTCATTGTTTGTTTTGAATGTTATTATACTTGGCTCAGCAACAGTTATATTTGGAGAAGTCATGTCTATGAAGATTGTTTGGTTTTTTACGACTTCCATATTTTTTGCAAAGTCTTGACTAAAATAACGTAAAACATATTCTCCGTCTGCAACAAATTTAATTTCATCTAATTCCTCTGGGAAAAGATATTTTGGATATGTTGAAGTTATGGTTGTGTTGTTTGGATTTGGAACCGGAGGTAAACTGCTTCCTTTTTGAGAGGAATCATCTTCCAAATATTCAAATGAAACCATCGTTATCAATTCACGATTCGCATCGGAATTAACAACGTTATCTTCAACAACAAAAGGTAAATTTATTAATTCGTTTATGCCGTAAGTTAAATCCTCTCTCAAAGTTAAATTTGTAGTTGGAGGCATAAAATCAAGTAAACAAATATTAGTTAATTCTAATCCTGCATTTGATGTGGCAAAAGATACACAATCATCTTTGAATTTATTGGAGGCATTATCTAAAACATTTGTTTCAATTAAATCGTCTGAATCTTTAAAACAGTAAGTATTTTCAGATTCCCATTTACAAACACCTAATGAAAAAAAATCATTGGAAAGAGTGGGCAAATTATTTCCTAACCAATATGCCGGTGTACGAATTAAATCTAATGAGTGATTCGTCCCATTTATACAATCCAATTCACTTGAATATAAATAACAAGATGTATCTCTTTTAGCAATACATGATGGAATTAGATTTGTTCTACTTGGAGGAACAATTGCACTTTCTAATGCTAGAGTGAATGGAGATGTAATGTGATTTTCTCCAACATAATAACATGTTCCATAAACATCTTGACACATTGTTTCGTCACAAAAACCTAATGGAGAGTCAGTATCACAAAGAACGCAATTTTGTTGTTCTTCATTTTGAGGTCGGCAAACACCAATACCTAATTCTTCATCATAGTAATTCCACTCGCATAGGTCACTTTCGTTTTGGAATTTATAACAAGGATCATTACTACAAGCGTATTCGCTTTCGTATGAATAACAAGAATCTACATCCTCACAAGCTTGGAATTTTGGTGCGAGTGTAACTTGTTCATCTTTATAACAAATACCAATTAAATTATCTGCTGTTGGAGTGGTTAAACCTGAAAATTGATTTTCTAAGCAATTGAAATCAATTTCTTCATTTGACAAAGTATATGCTTTCACGTTAAAATTATTATCTGAGAATAAACCGAATAAACCATTACATTTTTCACAAGGTAATTTCTCTTTACACGTTGCACCTGTTGTGGTTTCAACACAAAACTCTCCAGGAGATGAACAAGCTTTAGTTTGATTATATATTAAATTGGTGTATGTTTGTTGTGTTCCATAATATTGACAACCACCATATGAGTTTGTTGATGAATGACAGTTATCTCCCGCTTCATGAGGTAACAAACAATAATCATTTACAGGGGTTTTTATACAGAATCCTGAAGAGTATTCTCCTTGCGAAAGATCACCAAAATTACAAAGTAAGTCATCTGAATCTTCATTTTTAACGCAAACATCAAAACAATAGGTTGTGTCGGGTTTTAATAAATTTTCAAAAACATAATTTTTTTGAGTTGTTCTACGAATAAATTTATTTTCTTCTAAACAGTCATCGTCTGAATTTATTTCGCATGCAGATACTTCGTAATAATAAACTTTATCTTCACAGTCTTCAGCATAATGCCAATTTAATTGAACATTATTGGTTCCTTCTTGGAATTTTATTCCTGCAAAAAGTACATCTCCATAAATATTTGCAGATGAATTAATGTTGTTATATAAATTAAAAACATTTGTTAAAGGATTCATTATAGTTCCAATTCCTTGACTACCATCGAAAGTATATTGAGTTATATCATTTGATAAAAATATCGGATGTTTATTTTCACAAGAATCTAAATAAGCAGGATTGTCAATACAAGCATCACAACCACATTCCCAAGGCATTCCACCACAAGAATCAGTGCATGTTTGATAACAAGAACTTAAATCATATTTACAATAGGGCGTACAAACTACTTCATCTTCATTCATAAAATTAAAATCCAGACAAGTTAAATTATCTGTAAATCCACTTCCATCTCTAAGAGAAAAATTAGTTCCGTCACATTCTTCACCCATATCTACAATTCCATCACCACACGTAGATGAAAAATCTACATAACATTGTTGTACTAAATCACCTAAAGAATAATTATAT
>JAQUYS010000094.1 GCA_028691765.1 Candidatus Nanoarchaeia archaeon
AATAAAATTAATCCAATTGGGGCAAGTTGCATTAGGATCATAATTGTATGGGAGTACATACATTATAAAATCTTCTTTTCTGTTTTCTCTAAACTCTAAGGTTGTCAAATCGTATGTTCCATTTGGGAAGTTCAATACATTTCTATTTGTTTCAAATTCACAAAAAAGATCAAGTTTAGCCTGTTCATAAAGATCGTTAGCTTTCTTATAAGGTTTATATTCCTTTTCTTTTATTCCCAATTCTTTTGCAAAATCTTGCAAACACTTCTTAACATAAAATTCATCTTTTCGTTTCCAATGGGAATTCTCGTAGAAGTAAAAGGAACCATTAGAAGAAATGAGATTATCATCTCTTTCTTTAAAATTATCAATGATATAATAAATCATTTCCGATCTATCTGGAATAAAAGGAACTTTTCCCCTTTCTCCTTCATTAGTTTTTTCTAAATTTGCATTCATAATTATCTATTTTTATTATTGTTAGCATTAAAACTATATTGAAAATAAGGGTTGTATTTAAAGCCATTGCGAATAGCCCTAAGGGCTTCCTTTTGGTCAAAGTCATTATCGCCCCATTTATTCATTACAAAACTTAAGATTTCATTTTCACTTATATTATAGTGCTTGGATTGCATAGCTATTGCAAATGTTGCATCATTTCTTCCTCCGCAATTCTTTGTAAAGTCTTTTAGTATTCCTTCAAGAATTTCAGTATTGGAAGTTGTGCTATAATTAAAATCATAGGAGTTATAAATTATTACTTCTTTTTTCCTTTTTGCCCAAACTATATTGAAGAATGATGAATTTGGATTAATGAGTAGTTTAATATCTCCACTTAAAAAGCATACACCTTGAAAGTTTTTAGCACCTTTATCAATCTCCAAATCAAATTTATTAGAATAATATTCTCTAATTCTTTGGTGAGCTTGATAGTGAAAGTCTTTAATGGTATTAATCAATTCCTTTCTTTTGCTATTATCCAATTCCTTTTTCAATTCTTTATTGCAGAGTATAATCTCACTATTTAAAGATATTCTAACAACAATCTTAAGACCATAGCCTTCTCCTCTTGGAGAATCAAACATTAGGAATGTATTTGGGCAATCGGATATATTTCTCTTAAGGGTTTTAATTCTTAATGGCAATGTTGGATTTTCTTTTAAATCAACATCCAATACAATTAATCCAGTGTAATGATATAAATGGTTTTCATCTCTATAATCTTTTAGATAAGATGAAAAGGTAATTAAAGGTAATTTGTTTTTAATAGTCTTATACTCTTTCATTAGTTCGCCCTTCAATTCCTTATCCTTACATTCAATTGCCTTTATATTCAATTGCCTTAAACTAATAATTTGACTATCCAATTCCCTTTCCTTAATCATTTGAACGAGGCTTTCAATAGACACATAATTATTGTTTACAACATCTGAAGCCGACGCCCAAATTTGAATCATTGGCAATTCAGATAATTCAAAATTTGAAGAAGGAGGCACAATAGCCCCACTCCCAATAATAGGAGTATGACCAAGTACCATTTTGTTTTCATACTTCGGATTAGCACAAAATCCTAATGCATCATCTTGTTTAAATCCATTTGTTTTCATATATCTTTATTTTATATTTTCTTTTGGTCGTAAAAATATTGATGTAGCAAAGGATATAAAATTTTCATTAAATTTATGCTAAATTTGAGCATCTTGTACATCTGCTAAATATTTTAGTATTTTACGAATCAAAATTAATCACAAAATAATATAGTATGTTAGAAAATTGGCAACAAAAAACCCACTCTTACAAAGGGTGGGTAAAGGGTGGATTAAGGGTGGTTTTTGCCCTAAATTGTAGTAAATACAAGGAATTGTTAAGGGTGGATTATTCTATGTTTTGTGAACTATTTTGTAAGTGTTATAAGTATCAATTCCACAACTAATTTTAGTTTTTGGTACCGATTTAATGGGTTTATTATACTTATCAATAAACCAACAATTTATTTTATTCCTTGGCAAACACATATCTTTACTAACTGGATTTTCTTCCTTTTGTATTATTTCAGATATAAATATTTCAAATTCTACTTTTGTGGATTTCCAAATTATTTTTCCTCTTTTATCTTCCTTAAATCCAAAACAAGATAAAAACAAATCTATATCATCGGAAATATATTTTTTCTCGACTAATTCATTAAAAATTCTTATTAGCTCTTCTTTAGATAATTCAGTTTTTAATGTTTCTCTTGATTCATTAGTTTTATTATTTTTTGTTATTTCATTACTCAACTCATTAATTTTCTTCTCTAATTCTTTTAATTCCTTTAGAACTGGCTTTTGTGAAATAAATAAAATATCTAAGTCTCCAAAGTATTGATCATTATTTAATTCATAACCAATTTTACTATTATACTCACCTTTTTCATCAATATATTTATATATTTTTCTATAAAGTTGGTGTCGTTCAGAACTTGTTAATGTTTTATCATCAATATTTTCTCTAATTCTTCTAAGTAAAAACATACTTATACCATAAATATTACGATAATCGTATGCTATTTTTTTATTTTCATAATCATAGAAGCATATTTCATAATATGTTTTATGTCTATTATAGATAAATAAAAACGCCTGCTTGTAATCAAATAAATTCTTCTTACAATAAACTTCAACTAAATGAAATTTTAAATTAATATTTCTTCT
>JAQUYS010000095.1 GCA_028691765.1 Candidatus Nanoarchaeia archaeon
AGAAAAGAATTGCATTAGAAATTGAAACTGGAAGTAATAAAGAATTATTTGTTGAAGAGAAGATTAAATACTTAAATAAAAATTATGACAAATGGATTATTTTAACTTCTAGAAAAAATAAAAAGAAATACAATAAATATGTTGATAATAAGAAATCTTTTTGTTTAGGTGTTAAAGGAACTTTTAATAAGCTTCAGTCTTTTTTCTCCTAGGGAGACATAGTATAATCCTGCTGTTGCACTCTTTGATTTGGGCGGGAAGATTGGCTGTGTCTAAAGAATTCAACGAATAAGCTGTTGCTTATTCTTTTATAAAAGAATGAACTGTTGACTGAGCTGTTGCTCAAATTAATTCGTACCAAACATTTCTACCACTGCCTTTTTTGATTATTTTTTTCTGAGATATTAATTCATTTAAATCTCGTATGGCAGTATCTTTTACAACATTAAATTCAGTCATTATATCTTGTGTTTTGATGATTTTGGTCTTTTCCAAATACTCCAAAATCCATTTTTGTCTTATTTTTGTGTCCGATTTGTGTCCGATTTGTGTCCGATTTGTGTCCGATTTTTCTAATATTTTTCTTACAAAAATTACTTTAAACCAATCTGAAGATGTTTCAAATTTTACATTTGGAACTAATTCTTTTATACGTTTAATTCCTGAACCAATTCTTTCCACATAACCTGCTCTTGAAATACAATCTGCCAAAATTGGATTTCTTGTAATACTAATTTCTCCTAACTCATCTTCTTTAAACAATAATTTACCTGGGTTTAATATCTCCACCTTATTATCGAAAATATTTATTAAAATACGTCCTTCAACAAAATAATCTTTATGAATCATTGCATTGAGTATTGCCTCTCTTATTGCTTCTTTTGGAATTTCGGGGGTTTCCACTCTTAATTGACCTTTTATACTTGCATTAAGTCTTATATTTCGCATCACAAATGTAAACGCATTATCAAAATTAGAAATAAAATCTGCATTAAATTCTTTCTTATCAAGCATAGATAATTTAGAGTTTCCTTTGTAAAGAATACAAACAATATCTCCACTTAAGAAAAATTTTGTTATTCTGTTTGAAAATAGTAATGCACAAGCATTATTAGGTTTATCTTCAGTTAATAAATTTAAATTTTTAAGAACATGTCCTATTGATAAATCTAAAGGAATTTTTGCTTTAGTTCTAAAAAATTCAAATTTACTTTTATCAAAATCTTCAGTTAAATTTAAATTAGGAATTTGCCTCTCAAAAGAAATCTTGTTATTTTTTTGAAAAAATTCATTAAGTTCATCACGATTCAAACATTGAGAATTTGCTCCCTGTCTTAAATAATACTTACCACTTACTGAATAAGGTTTATCTTTTCCTTCGGGAACATAAATTACACCTATGTTATCTACCATTTCAAAGTTTATTTGAAATGAAGGATCCATATTTCTAGCAATGGTTTGAATTTCAGAGAAAATTTTATTATTATTTTTGAAACCAATGATTTTATTTTCATCAGATACGCCTAAGAATATCTTTCCCCCAGATGCATTTGCAAATGCACAAATTGATTTTCCAATAGAACTATTAAAATCTTGTTTAAACTCAAGAGTATATCCTTCTCCTGTTTTTATTAATTCGAATAATTCTTTTTTATTCATTCTTGCTTAATTAACCCTTTGTAATTTATAAATATTGTGTGGATTTGTCCAGTGAGACTGAATTAAATCTCACTTAATAACATATACTTCTCCTCGAATTCTTCTTTACTCAATTCACCATTTGCAAACTTCAATTTCAACAATTTCAAAGGATCATCAGTAGAATAACTTTTCTCAGAACTTTTCTTACCAAAAGCCATGTTTATTTTTCCTTGCAAATCTTTATTACTAATATAAGCATAAATTTGTGTTGTATGAATATCTGTATGTCCTAAACTTCTTTGAACATAGTATAAGTCAACACCTTGTTCTAAAAGATAAGTTGCATAAGTATGTCTTAAAGTGTGAAAACTATAGGCATATCTTTGTTGTCCAGTAGTTGATTTAAAAGTTTCAATACTAAGTTTTGCTTTTTCCAAACCTCTTTTAAATTTTGTAGAAAGAATAGAAGGAACATATTTATTTCCCCAATCATTAGAAATAAAATATTCATTGTCTTTATTGTATCTAAACCATTTTTCAATTATTGGTTTTAATGTTGAAGGAAGCATTACAATTCTATCTTTACTTCCTTTTCCTTCTTTTATTAAAACTTTTTCTGTTTCTAAATCAACATCTTGCTTTTTTAGATTACAAACTTCAGAAATTCTTAAGCCACAAAATAAAGCAATCAAACAGCCCATGAATACTGAACCTTCTTCAATATTTTCAAACAAAGCAATTAATTGCTTTTTGTTTAGAACATTAGGCAATGTTCTTTTTGTAGCATTTGGTCTTGCATGTTTTATTCCCATATTACATCCTCCTTATTAAAGCTAAACCTAATTCTTTAACACTTAAACAAATGGATTCAGTTGTTTCTTTTCTTCGCTTGAAAGCCTCAGAAACGGCTTTTTTTTGCGACATTTCTTTATTCTTAAGCTGATGCTTAATATCATCAGGAATTCTTTCAAGTAAAAGCCAACGATAAATTG
>JAQUYS010000029.1 GCA_028691765.1 Candidatus Nanoarchaeia archaeon
ATTTGAATCAAGTTTGAAGAAAAATAAATTTTAAGAGCTTTTGGAAATTTTTCAACTAGTTTATAAAATAAACGTATTTCAATTAGATAAATGTTTTCAAAAACTTAAAAAAATAAACTGAATTAGCTTTCGCTTTCAGTGTAACAGAACGTCTGCTTCTAGCTCTTCTTCATCGAAAGCATTATCCTTTCGCTTAGAACGTCTAGCCTTTCTCTTAAAAGCATCGTCGTAAAACTTATCTTCTGACTCTTCCTCAGAACCTTCAGGAATTTCATCATAGCCTTTCATAAATGCATCCTCTTCAGCACTCATGCTATCGCTTTCCATTAAAGACTCTCGACCATTGTCAGAATAAACTTCATCAAATTCTTCCCCATTTGGATGTACCATAACTACCAACCCCACACTTAATCTTTTTCACGAAGTCACTTCTTTATATAATTTTCTACAAAACCACCAATACCTTTATAAACTCTTAAAATTTTCCTAAAATATTACCTAAAACATATCTCACGGGTCAACAAGATTGATTTCGTGGCAATTGAGCTCAATTGATATGGAAGATAAATTACTTCTATATGATATACTATTTCGATAGTAGGAGAAAAATAAAATGGATAAAAAATCAGTAGCAAAAGCTTTTGAAGAATTAAAAGCGTCAACAAAAGAAAGAAAATTTGATCAATCTGTAGATTTAGTTGTTAATCTTAAAGATCTTAATTTAAAAAAACCTGAAGAACAAGTAGAATTCTTCGCAATTTTACCACACCCATTAAAAAAGAAAAAGAAAATTTGTGGAATTGTTGCAGCAGATTTAGAAGAAGAAGCAACTTCTGTGTGTGATAAAGTAATTACACAAGCAGAACTGGCTAAACTTAAAGACGATAAAAAAGCAGTTAAAAAACTAGCTGAAGAATTTGATTTTTTCATTGCACAGGCAAACATCATGGGACAAATTGCAGGCGCATTTGGTCGTGTATTTGGTCCTAGAGGAAAAATGCCTAACCCCAAATCAGGTGCAGTTGTTGCCCCAAAAGCAGCATTAAAACCTGTTTATGATACTTTACAAAAAACAGCAAAGTTAAGTGCGAAAAAACTTCCAATATTTCATGTTAAAGTTGGAACTATGAATACACCTGCTGAAGAAATTGCAGAAAATGTTATGTATATGTATGATCAAATCGTACATCATCTTCCAAAAGAAAAACATAATGTTAAAAATGCATTGTTGAAACTTACAATGAGTAAACCTGTAAAATTATAGGTAAAACATAGGTAAACAAAAAATGGCTCACGTATCGCAAGAAAAAAAAGATGTTGTAAAAGAATTTGCAGATCTTATTGATAAGTATAAGTATGTTGGTGCAGTTAACATGGAAAACTTGCCTGCAAAAACTATGCTTAAGATGAGAAGTCAATTAAGAGGTTCGGTTCTTATTAAAATGAGTAAGAGAAGATTATTGACTGTTGCTCTTGAACAATCTAAAAGAGAAAATATGGCTCAATTAGTGCCTTACTTAAAAGGTATGCCTGCTTTAATTTTCACTCAAGAAAGTCCATTCAAATTATTTAAAACTTTGAAAAAGAACAAAAGTTCTGCAGCAATCAAGGGAGGACAAGTTGCTCCTAAAGATATTATTGTTCCAGCAGGTCCAACTTCTTTTGCACCAGGTCCAGTTATTGGAGAATTAGGTGCAGTAGGAATTAAAAGTGGAGTTGACGGTGGAAAAGTTGCTATCAAAGAAGATTCAAAAGTTGCAAGTGAAGGAGATGTTGTAAGTCCTGCATTAGCAGCATTATTGACTCGTCTTGGAATCGAACCTATGGAAATTGGTTTAGATTTAACTGCAGTTTATGAAGATGGAGAAATCTTAACTAAATCAGTATTAGATATTGATGAAGATAAGTACATCATGGATATTACTAATTGTGCAAGTCAAGCATTTAATTTAGCAGTTAATTCTGCATACGCTTGTTCTGAAACAATTACAACTCTTGTGCAAAATGCATTTAGTGAATCTAGAAATCTAGCAATAAATGAAGATATTTTAACAGACATCACTGTTGGAGATACATTAAGCAAAGCACAAAGTCAAATGTTTGCAGTAGTTAGTCTTTTA
Source organism: Candidatus Nanoarchaeia archaeon (assembly GCA_028691765.1). Classification (GTDB taxonomy): domain Archaea; phylum Nanobdellota; class Nanobdellia; order Woesearchaeales; family SKGA01; genus JAQUYS01. The sequence continues at coordinate 2,121 of JAQUYS010000029.1, forward strand.
TCTGACGACGCTTTGTCAGAAGAATTGAAAGGAACAAAAACTGCAATTGCCACAACGTCTGTTGTCGAAGCAGTTGTTGAGGACAAGAAAAAGGACAATGATAATGCTCCAAATCCTTCAGAAGGACTAGGCGCACTATTTGGTTAGGAAACTAACTTTATAAAATAAAAATAATAAATTAAGAGGAACAAAAATGGAATACATTTATGCGGCAATGCTTTTACACAAAGCAGGACAAAAAATAGATGATGCAGCTGTAAAAAAAGTTTTAGAAGCAGCAGGCGTTAAAGTTGACGATAATAGAATTAAAGCTTTAGTTGCAGCTTTAGATGGCGTAAATATTGAAGAAGCTATCGCTAAAGCAGCAGTTAGTGCAGCTCCAGCAGCAACTCCAGCAGCAGCTCCAGCAGCAGCGGCTCCAGCAGCAGCTAAAAAAGAAGAAAAGAAAGATGATGGTGCAGCAGCAGCTGGACTAGGTTCATTATTCGGATAAACTTTAAACTTCCCTTGAAATAATCTTTCTAGGGAAAATATTTTTTTTAATTTTTTTAAATAAATAAAATAAAACGTAGGTCGTGAAAATACAATGGATGAGTCTCAAGCAAAGGAAGGAATCAACAGACTTAAAGAACTTAAGTTACAAATAAGCAACATTAAGAAAGATCTTAATAAGTTGAATAGACTTAAAGAAAGTTGGTATAACAGAAAAAGCAAGTTGAATAAAGAAATAACTTCTAAAATAACAACTGTAAAAGATTCCAAAGTAGAACGAAATGAGATTACAAATAAAGTTCAAGATTTAAAAAAAGAACGAGATATATTTAATAAAAAACTTCTTGATTTAAGAAAAGAATACACGACCCTTAAAGAAAAATATGATTCCAAAGTTTCTAAGTTAAAAATTGAAGGCAATCCTCAAGAAATGCAAAAAACAATAGAAAAGATGGAATATTCTTTAGAAACCAATGTTATGAGTTTCGACAAAGAACAAAAAATAAACAAAGAAATTAAAGCTTTGAAAAAACAAATGCAAGGTTTTAACGAAGTAAAAGATGATTGGGAAGAAGTTAGAAAAGTTTCAAACGAATTGAAGAACGTTAGAAAAGAATCCAATAAAATTCACAAACAAATACAATCATTCGCATCTAATTCTCAAGACAAACATGAAAATGTAATTGAACAATCTAAAGAGATTGACGATATAAAATCTAAAGAAGAAGAAGCTTTCCAAAAATTCAAAGAGTTTAAAGATCAGTTCACCGAAAAAAACAATAAATTAAAAGAATTGGTTAAAGAGTTTGATGAATTAAAAGCAAATCTTGAAGCTCAAGATGTTAAAATCGAAGAAGATAAAAAAGAGCAACAAGCTAAAGCAATAAAAGAGAAAGCTAAAGAAGTTAGTGAAAAAGTTAAGAAAGGAAAGAAACTAACTACAGAAGATCTTTTGATCTTTCAAAGAGCATAGTCTTATTTCATCCAGACACACGACCGCGACTATAAATCAAAGATTTAAGTCACTAATTTTTTTAAAAATATGGAAATTTTAAAGAATTTATTTTTCTTTCGCAAATTTCCACATAAATTCAAAATAATTTCTATATGTTTCTGCAATATCTTTATTTTTAATTAAAATTATTAATGGTTTTTCTCTCGTTGTTAAATGTATAGAAACATAATCTCCAAAAATAGATGTGGGAGATTTACTTTCAACATCAACATATCTATATTTTGCATTAGGTAGTTTGAATGCTTCAGTTTTTTTAAGTTTTGTATGGCCTATTAATCGAACATTTACTTTTTTTGTAATAAATTCTTTTGCAACTCTTGGCATTTCATATAATTGATAATATGCCCAACCAGTAGAAGCGAATGCACAAAATTCCTTTTCTTTAATAACTAAATTTAACAATGTTCTTAATCCATCTTTTCCTTCAAGAACAACTATTTCCTGTTCAGATTCTTCCACAATATGTATTTTATTCAAATCTTCAATTAATTCTTTAACCAACAATTCTTTGGTTTTTAATGAATTGAGTAAATTTTCAGATTTAGTAATTGAAAAATATTTTTTATTATTTTTTATTATGTATGAAACTTGACCTTTATCTATTAATTTATTTAATACAGAATATGTTAAATTTCTATCTAAACTTAGATTCTTAGCAAGTTGGTTAGCAACCAATTCTCCTTTTTTCAATAATTCGTAATAGACTTTAGCTTCATTGCCTGTTAAATCCGCTTCTTTTAATCTTTCTAAAACATCTTTCATATAATCTTAAAAACATATTAAATATATAAATGTTGTTATATTTTATAACAACTTAGATTTATATTAATTGTTGAATTTGTAATATTATGGACTCAGATGCAAAACAAGCAATTATATTCAGTTTAATAATAACTGGATCTATACTTACATATATGGCTTTACACTTTCCTAAAAATGTTGAATATCATTATCTTAGAGGAAAAGTCGTTGCTAGAAGTGGCGACCAATTACATATTAATGTTGGTATAAATCGATATGTGTGCGGAATATCTTCTAACTGTTCTAAAAACAATAATATTCGTGAAGGCGATTCTGTAAAAGTTTTAGAAAGCATAACTTATGATTTATATTATGGATCAAAAGCAACATTTGGTTTATTAGAAAGATATTTAACAAAATATGAATTTGAAGAAAAAGAAAAATACAAAAATGTTTTTGAGGGCATGTATAATGATGTAGAATTAATTCCAAAGAGTGAAAAAAATGAATAAAAAATTAGAAAATCTATTAGACAATCACGGAACTAAATTGGTTAGTGTGGGAGTAGGTATGTTTTGGGGAACTATGGATTGTATTTCATCAGGTTTGCCTGTTTTGACAATTGGCCTACCCCTATACGAATTACCTAATGTAATAGTAGGAATTATTGATAATAATATTTGTCCTGAAATGAATAAGCCAGAAAAAATAACAAATTTGTTGAAAGGATATATTTCTTATAGTATAGGAGCAAGTATTCCTTTTGCAATAAAATATCATCAAGAAATTATAAACTACACATCAAACATAATGGATAAACTATCTTAAAGGCTTCTCAGGAATTTTCTTTCCATTAAAACTATAATGCCTTATTTCATACAGACACACGAGAGCGTACTCAATTTCATTAAATACACTTATTTAGAATTTTTTATTAAATATATGGTTTAGGAAGTTCTAAAGAAGCAACTTTTTTCTTTTTATCCTCTAAATCGTCTCTTGTTAAACAATTGTGAATTCTTCCTATGAAATCAGGGGCAATATATATTTCAACAACATTTGAAATATTTTTTAAATCAATATTCAAAATCTTTTTCTCTTCATCAGATAAATTGTGTTTGTAATTCATAAATGAAAGAAATGACACAAAATATATAAATATTTTCTATATGTATTTGCAAGAAAGACTATTTATTAACATGTAGGATAGATCATAATCTAAACCACTAATTAATTGGTTGGAATTTATTTTTTGAAGGTTTAAATTACTAAATTCTTCTTCAGTTAATTCTTCAATTGCCCTTATTGGACGAGATAAAGTTGCCCCACCAGTTTCATTTAGAAAAACAATGTGTTTACCTATTTTTGGAGAATAATTTATTGTTTTTAAATCAAGTTTAGGTGTTTTTTCAAAACCTACAATGAATGGGCCATCACGAGAAACAAAAATATTATTTTTTGAAATTAAATCAATTTCTTGAGAAGCAATTACTTTATAAATTCCATTTTGAAAATTCAAAATCACGGACGTTGACAACATATTTTTGGAAGAACTATCTATTGTAATCTTCATATATCTTGATTCCATTTCATATGTTAAATGAGTTCTAATATATATTTGTTTCGATTCATTTAAGATTTATCTTAAAGGCTTCTCAGGAACAAGTTTACCCTTAAAACAGTAATCATAGAAATCACATTGTCCATTTGACCATTTACAGAGAGGAGATTCTTTTTTTGGGTATTGGTGAATTTCATCCATTCCATCTGTTGACATATGAATTTGTTCTATCATAAATTTTGCATTTTGAATTAAATCTTCATCAACTTCAAGTAATTTTTCCGCATCTTTTAAGAAATAAATCCCAACTTTGTGAGGCAACATTCCATGTTTTAATTGATACATTAAAGCGTAAATTCCTAGTTGTAATCGGTACTCTTTGGTAATCTCAGATTTTTTAGATGTTTTGTAATCCATTAAACGAATTTCTCCATCAATTTCTTCTATTGCATCTATATATCCTCTAATCATAAATTCATCTGAACTATACAGAACTTCGGTCTGAGGTTTTAATTTAACGAAGGCTTCTGAAATACTTAATCCTTTAGAAGTTTCTTTTTTTATTTTTTTTACAAAATGAGAAATCCAATTAAGCATCATCATCTGTGTTTCTTCATAGTATCTATTCAATTCTTCTTCCAATAATCCTAAAACATCTAAATCTTTTTTATTTTCCGCCCAATATTTTTTTAACAATTCCAAAGAAATTATTTTTAATTCATTTTCAAAGTTTTCTGACAATATCGCAGGTTCAATTACAAATAAATTTTCCAACACAGAATGCGCAATAGTTCCTCTTACAAGATGTATTGAAGGAGAGGTTGGCATTTTAAGATTATAAATAAAGAAATATTTTCTAGGACATTGGAAATATGTATTTATTGATGAGGGGGATTGTATTCGTTTCATTTTATCTCTTAAAGAATGTATTACATACATCAATAAATTAAGTATTTATGTTTGATTTAAAAACGTAGTGGCGACTTGACCAGTGCATAACTTATTAAAAACAATTCATTTAATGTGAATCTGAACGAAATATTTATATATCAGTATACTTTTCTGTATACAAATATTGTTTAGATGTGAGGCTCTTAATAGTGATGGGTGTGTAAATATGTGTGACATTAAAAAAATTTGTGTTATTAATCAAAAGGGTGGTGTAGGAAAAACTACTACTGCTGTAAGCTTGGCTGCAGGTCTTTCAAGAAAAGGAATGAAAGTTCTATTAATTGATATGGATCCACAAGGAAGTGTGGCTTCTTCATTAACAAGCAGTAAAGAAAAAAACTTATATCATTTTTTAATGGGTGAGTGTTCATTTATTGATTGTTTAACTCCTTTAGGAACCAATCTGGATTTAGTTCATAGTACTGAAAGTTTAACAAAAGCAGAAGTTCTTTTAGCAGGTCAAAAAGATGGTCAAAAGATTCTTGCAAAGAAGTTATCCGATATTGGCGATTATGATTATATAATTATTGATTGTGCTCCTTCTCTAGGTGTTTTAAATCAGAATGCTATGCTTTTCGCAGATGAGGCTATAATTCCTGTTGCTACAAATTATTTGGCCTATACTGGCTTAAAATTCATGATAGATGCAATTACAGAAATAAATCGATATTTTAAACATAATTTAAAAATTTCTCACATTGTACCGACTATGCATGATGTTAGAAATAAAAGTAATAATAAAATATTAAAGAAATTAATCTCAGAATATGGTGTTAAAATTACTTCTCCTATAAGAATAAACTCAAAACTAGCTGAAGCTCCTGAAACTGGAAAATCCATATTTTCATACGACGCTAAATCTCGTGGTGCAGAAGATTATGGCAAATTAGTAAAAACAGTTCTTGGAGATCAAGAAGAAGTAAAAAATATAAATAAAATTTCTCAAGCAATCCCTATAAGTGCCAGAGTTCAAAGACTTATGGAAGGAAAGATTGAATTTTACGACTAGATTTTTAATTTTTTTCAACATTTTATTACTTTATTTCATTTAAAAACAACATATTTAAAAACAATATAAATTTCTCATTGAATTAAGAGATAAGTCATTGACGAAAATGCAACATCACGCGAGGGTGGCAGAGCTGGTCAAATGCGCAGGACTTAAGATCCTGTCTCTTAGTGAGTTCGAGGGTTCGAATCCCTTCCCTCGCACCATATTTCTAAATCTAAGTTTAATTCAGTAATTCAATTCTGGGATTCGAACGTGCTCAAAAATGAACCATTTTTGGCACCCTTCACTTCGTTCATGGAATCCCTTCCCTCGCACCATTTCTTTCTTTAGTTCGTTAGAACTAATAATTAAAGGAAGGTAACGAACGAAGTGACTATATCTTCCCTAGCACCATATTGAATAAAGCATTACATTTATAAATAAATCAAGACTTCTCGACTATATTATGAATGGCACAATTGTTAATTACAAATCAGGAAAACATACTCAAACTACTAATCAAATGATTGTTAAAGTTGAAGGTGTTGAAAATAAAGAATCTGCTGAGAAATTAGTAGGTAAAACAGTGACTTATAACACAGGCAAAAAAGACATGAATGGTGAAATTAGAGCAGCTCATGGTAATTCTGGAGCAGTTAGAGTTCTATTTGAAACAGGTATGCCTGGTCAAGCTGTTGGAAAAGCAGTTCAAATAAATTAATTTATTTTTTTAACTTATTCTTTGAGAAAACAATAAAAATTATAGAAATAAAAAACTTAAGCTAAACTAAATCCTAGTAAGTAATCCAGCATTAAAATTAATCCACCTACAACTAAAGTTATATGATAAACCATTGCAGGTATTTCAAATAAAGCAGGAATAATTCCGAATTGAATTAGTAAAGGATACGCTCCTAGAGCTAAGGCCAATAGCCCAATTATTAGACTTGGAATTTGAGGCATAATTTGTGGCTGCATCATTGTAACATAAATTTGAATATATTCATTTATAAACATATCGAAAGAAAGGGACTAAATTTTCCAAGAATTTAACATTTCTTCTTCGATTTCATGTAATTTTCCTGGAATTATTATTGAGTGTAATGGTTTTCCAAAATCAAAATTCAACAAATCTTTAATTTTTCCAAACTTGATTAAACAATCTTTTTGTCCAATTCTTGCAACTCCTACCACCCATGTTTCTTCAGAAATAATTTTTTCTTTTTGTTCATGTTCTATTTTTAATAATTCTTTTAGTCCTTCATTCACAGTCATAAATCTTGGAGGGGAGAGTTGCGAACTGCTTCCGGGGTTCTGCAAATTTTTTCTTATATCTTCTGGCGATGGTTCTGCAACTTTTATATCTAATAAACAAAGCGTATGTAATCCTGAAGTTAAATTATTTTTTATCACATCATAAGGCGTATGTGGTAACCAATTTTTTTGAGAGAAAACTATGCTTGTAGTTTTTCCATATTTGTATAGTTCTAATCCAACATATCCTATTGCGTTAATTATAGAGGCATTAAATATGGGAACAAATTCTACATTTAATTTTTTTGCTCTTAGTTGTAAATCTGTGTGTGTTGTAGCTCCAAATATATCTCCTACAACAAGCAGAGCAATATTTTTTTCTTTAGCAGGCAATAATAATTTTTCTTCTGCATCATTTTCAACTAAATTTCGATCTGCAATAAATATTTCTTTTTGATAAAATTTTTCTAATTTTTCTTTTCCAATTGAAAGTATGGATGTATAGTGTTCAAGATAAACTTCATCACATTTTTGTATTGTTTCAAGTCCTCGTATAGTTATATCTTTTTCATCATTCAATCCAATTCCTATTAGATATAATGTCATTTTAGTTCACCTTTTAATTTCTCCATGTTATTTCGACTTCATCAGTTCGCAAGTAAGGATAAATGTGTGAGTTTGAAATATCTTTTGAATTTTGTATTTTTAGTTGCTGTGTTCTGTTTCCCCTTTTTGCATCCTGCACACTGTTTCCTGCACACTGTTTCCTGCACACTGTTTCCTGCCCGCTGCATTCTGTTTCCTGCATACTGTATCCTGCATACTGTATCATCCCCGTCCAGGCTATCATTGCAGCATTATCCACATTTAATTCATTGGGCAATATGAAACATTTTGCTCCTCGATCTTTACACATTTTTTTCGCCATTTCTTGTAATCTTTTATTACAAGCAACTCCACCACCTAATAATAATTCTTTTTTTCCTGTGTGTGCAAGTGCTCTTTCCGCAACTTCAATTAACATAGCAAAGGCGGTTTCTTGTACTGCAAAACATAATTCTTCTTTAGAATATTTATTCGAATCAAATAATTTTTTTAGATTTGTTTGTATTCCACCAAAACTTAAATCCATCCCTTTTACAGCATATGGTAGTTCAATTAATTGTGCTTCTTGTTTTTCTTTTTGATAATTTTGCGCCAACGTTTGGATTTTAGGTCCTCCTGGAAATCCTAAACCAACATATCTTGCAAATCCATCTAAGAAATTTCCTATACCATTATCCAATGTTTCCCCAAAGATCCTATATTTTTTTCCTTCATAACCAATTATTTGAGTATTTGCACCGCTTGCATACAATAATATTGGATCACTACAAACATCATTTATATCAAGTTCATTTTTTGCAAATTTTCTTCCAACTTCAAGATGCGCAATACAATGATTTACCCCGATTAAAGGCACATCCAAAAGTAAGGCTAAGCTTCTTGCAACTATTGCACCGATTCTTAATGAATGTCCCATACCGGGACTTTGAGAGAAAGCAATTATATCTATGTCGTTTAATTTTTTTCCAGATTCGAAAAGAACCTCGCATAACAATTTATCAAAAATATCTGTATGGTGATCAGATAATTCTGCAGGAATCAATCCTCCTGTTTCAGTTGAAAACAATTTATTTTTATTACTCCATATTTTTCCAGTACAATCTACAATACTCATTCCAAAAGTGTGTGCCGTACTTTCAATTCCCAAACATAACATATTTAAAGAAAAATATAAAAGTATAAAAATCTAACTTTTATTTTTAATTTCCAACATAGAATGGAAACGAAGGATTGCGCACATTTATTTCTTTTTCAATCGAATTCATAAATTTAAAAATTGAAGCCGTTAAATCATCTAATTCATTTAACAATTTCAAAAATAATTTTTCATCAACATATTTTAAATCCTTGCATAACATTAGTAAAACTTGTGATTCTTTACAACTTCCATAACTATATTGTAAATGATTAAAAAATACTTTATTCGATTTGTTTGAAGCACCTTCAACAATATTCAGAACAATACTGGTTGATGCTCTTTGCAATTGTGAAAAGATATTTCTCAATTCTTCTTGTGGTAAAAGTTTCAACATAGAGTATACATTCAATAGAAATGTATAACTTAGATTAAATATTTTTAAATTTTCAAATCTTCGTGCCATAATTAATTTGTATGTGTAAGTGTAATTTATAACCACCGTCAAGAAATCCGGAAAATTTACGAAAAACAACTTAGAACAGGACATTAAATAGCAAAAAGAATGAAAAGGTATGGTAAATAAAAAAAATAGAGACCCATTCATAGGAAAATTACTAACTTAAAATCATCTAGCTTAAAATAAAAATTTGAGCGATTAGTAACTGCGGGCTTAATATCTCGTTACCTCGATACTTACACCCCAGTTCTATCAAACCTGTCTTTTACAGGAGCTCTATGTCTCTTTTCGAGGCGAGTTTCGTGCTTAGATGCTTTCAGCACTTACCTCTTAAAGCGTAGCTGCTCGACATACCTTGTCAGATAATCGATCCACCAGTGGCTTCGAGCCATCGTTCCTCTCGTACTAAATGGTCCTTCCCCTCAGACAATAAACAATTCCAATAGATATTAAACAAACTGCCTCACAGCGTTCTGAACCCAGCTCACGATCCCTTTTAATGGGTGAACACCCCCACCCTTGGCTGCTTCTGCACAGCCAGGATAGGAAGAGCCGAC
>JAQUYS010000096.1 GCA_028691765.1 Candidatus Nanoarchaeia archaeon
CTCTTAGGGAGCATAAACATGCCTACATTTTTCCTATTGACAAAGATAATGACGGGTGGCTGGATCACCTCGTAATAGTCTCAAAGACTCCTTTTAATCCTGAAGAGCAAATAACTCTTGACCGGCTGAATAAAACATGGCAGCCTGACGGAAAACCTGATCTGTTTTTTGTCCCTCTGAAATGGGGCGATTACAAAGATATTCTTGATGAAAAACCCGGAACGAGATTTAGAAGTTCAACACCTTTTGTTCCTTCACGCCATTACAGGAAGGGCAGAGGGGATTTTATGGACTGGCTTGCAGGTGAGGTTAAGAAAGAGGCTGCTTATCACGGCCTTCCTGAGCCTTTAGAAGTGAAACCGGTTGAAAAATTGTCTTTAAAAAACGGCAGGTCTCTTCGCTGGCTTGAATTTCGCAGGAGCAGGAAAGGGGAGAGCAGGCAGTTGGGATACGGTTTTGAGATAGTATTTCCCGAACCTGTTTCACAGCCGGTTGCACTCGGATATGGTTCACACTTTGGACTCGGACAGTTTGTTCCGGTAAAATTTTAGAGAGAAAAAAGCAGGGATGAGAATAAATTGAAAGAATTAGAAGCTCCTGATCTCATTCCTGCCCGTATGCTCAATGAATATACATACTGTCCGAGATTATGCTATATCGAATGGGTTGAGGGAGAATTTGAGGATAATGCTGATACAGTGGATGGCAGGTTTCAGCACAGAAGGGTTGATCAAAGCCAGGGCGTGGTTCCCGATGCTGAAGAAGTTGCAGATTTTACAGCAAGATCTGTTGATATTTCTGCACATGAAATCGGCATTGTATGCCGACTTGACCTTATTGAAGGCAAAGACGGAGATGTAATTCCTGTCGAATATAAACGCGGGTATATTCCAAAAATTGAAGGAGGAGCATATGAATCTGACAAGGTTCAGCTTTGCGCCCAGGGTCTGGCACTTAAAGAGAATGGCTATGTGTGCAATGAGGGAATTATCTATTTTGTCAAATCAAAGCAGAAAGTGCCGGTTATATTCGATGAATTTTTAATCAGCCGGACAAAGGAGCTGATAAACGGTTTAAGATTAATGGCAGCCTCAGGTGAAATCCCTCCACCTCTTGTTGAGAGTTCAAAATGCATCGGCTGCTCTCTTGCAGGGATATGTCTTCCTGATGAGATTAATTTCCTGAAAAATCCTGAAAATATGGAGGAGGAGATACCACAGGTTAGAAAATTTCTTCCACCAAGAGATGACCAGATTCCTCTTTATGTCACCGGATATGGACAGACTGTTAGAAAAAAAGGTGAAAGATTAGAGGTCTGGTCAAACAGAGAAAAAACAGGTGAAGCTAAAATCAGGGATCTGTCACAAATCTCCCTTTATGGAAGTGCAGATATTACATCACCTGCGTTTACAGAAATTCTGCAAAGAAATATTCCGGTGAATTATTTTTCATACGGAGGGTGGTTTTATGGCTTTTCTCAGGGAAATTCACATAAAAATGTAGAGCTTAGAATTAAACAGTTCTCTTATGCAGGAGATAAAAAAAGATCCTTAAAACTGGCACAGATGTTTGTTTATGGGAAAATACTTAATTCCAGAACAATTTTACGCAGAAATGATGGAGAAGTATCCGATGAAATATTAAAATCGCTGAAAAAACTTGCCAGTGATGCTAAATCATCCAATTCATTGCAGACACTGCTGGGAATTGAAGGAGGAGCTGCCCAAATTTATTTTTCAAGGTTTAATAATCTTTTAAATTCAGATGATAGCTGGTATTCTTTTGAAAACCGAAATCGCAGACCACCAAAAGATCCGGTAAATGCTGTTCTTTCCTATCTTTATGGAGTTATGGTTAAGGAATTTTTTGTAACTCTTAACACAACAGGTTTTGATCCATATCTGGGCTTTTACCATCAGCCGCGTTATGGCAGACCTGCACTTGCGTTAGATATGATGGAGGAGTTCAGGTCAATCATTGCGGATTCGGTGGCTCTTACATTATTTAATAATGGAGAATTGTCTGAAAGGGATTTTATTTCAATAGGGCTTGGAGTAACATTAACTCCTGCTGGCAAGAAGGCTGTTTTGAAAGGTTATGAAAGACGGATTAACACCGAAGTAAAGCATCCTTTGTTTGGCTATAAAGTTAGCTACAGGCGGATTTTTGAGGTCCAGGCAAGGCTTTTATCCCGTGTACTGCATGGAGAGATTGAAGAATACCCTCCGTTTTTAACGAGGTGAGCATTTTGGGAAAACTTAAAGTGTATATTGTCAGTTATGATATATCAGATAGTAAAAGGCTTTACAGGGTTCACAAAACAATGAAAGGATTCGGAGAACCGATTCACTATTCTGTTTTCAGATGTAATCTCTCAGATAAAGACAAAATTGAATTAATTGCAATATTATCAGAAATTATAAAGCATGATGAAGACAGGATTATGATTATTGATCTTGGTTTTCTTGACGGTTATGTTGACAGAAGAATCAGTCTAATCGGGGTTCACCCGGAGGAGGATAATAATGAATCGGCAATCATTGTATGATCTTTTCGAGACCTCAGGTGGTTTGATGTTCTTTA
>JAQUYS010000002.1 GCA_028691765.1 Candidatus Nanoarchaeia archaeon
ATGTATTTCTTGTCTGGTTTAGTTGCAAGCACAGGTTCCTCTTTGTTCATGCCTAATTCTTTTGCTTTAGGTGCGAGTGGAGCAATTATGGGTATGTTGGGAGTGACTATTATGTTGTTTTCTTTGTATTTCAATTAATTTTCACAGGTTTTACTGAGGCTCTTATGCTTTCTACTGCGGATATTATTACTCGTCCGTGGATTTTAATTACATCTATGTTTTTACATAGTGGTTTTGGGCATTTATTTTTTAATATGTATGCTTTATTGATCTTTGGACCTCTTTTAGAAAGTCGAATTGGAAAGAAACGATTTTTCTTTATGTATTTCTTGTCTGGTTTAGTTGCAAGCATAGGTTACTCTTTGTTCATGCCTAATTCTTTTGCTTTAGGTGCGAGTGGAGCAATTATGGGTATGTTGGGAGTGACTATTATGTTGTTGCCTCATCTTCCAGTTTTGTTCTTTTTCATCATCCCTATGTCTTTAAGGACTGCAGGAATAATTTTTGCATTAATAGATATATTTGGTTTATTTAATCCCGCTAGTGGTATTGGTCACTGGGCACATCTCTTTGGTTTAGCAACAGGTTTACTTTATGGTTGGTATTTGTTAAAGAAAAGGGAGAAATTTAAAACCGCATTTAATACTTTAAAGAAATTTTCTCAAACTGTAGAAATTAAACCTGAACATAAGAAAAAAGTTAAATCTGAAGTGAGGGATGCGGATTTTTCATACTCTGAAAGCATTCAATTGAGTGATGAGGATATTCAAAATTATTTAAAGAATGGTCGATTATAAAATGAAAGGACAAGTAAATCAAGTTTTTACGATTATTTTTTCGTCTATAATTATAGTTACTTTAATTCTTCTTTCTGTTTCTGGAATAAAGTTATTGTATGAAAATAAATGTGATGCAGAAAATATTGATTTTAGAACTGATTTGAGTGACTCTTTAAATAATTATAAAACGTATGGTGCTTTACAAAAGCATTCTATTGGTGCGCCTTGTAATGCTCAAGTCTTGTGTTTAATTGATTCTGAAACAAGTTATATTTTTCATGTAGATAGAAATGTTTTTCCTGCTAACTTCCCTTTACCTTTAGCAGGAGCAATTGAAGCGTTTCATGATGGAAATAAATACTCTAAAAATGTTTTTATTTATGACAATCAATTTATTTATGATTTGGATTATATTGAAGGAATTAAAATAGATGATGATAATAAAATTGTGTGTATTCAAAGAAAGAACGGAAACTTTGAATTTTACTCTTTGGGTAAAGGTAATGGTGTTGAGATTTATTCTGAAAACAACATTGTACAAAATGCTATTTTAATGTCTTTCTTGAATCCTTATGAATCTTATCTTACTGGAAGTAGTACAGAGGTTACAGTTTATGTTGATGGAAATAAAATTGATGGTGGTTTAGGTATTGACGCAATAAAAGAAATCGCTTCAAAACAAATTGAAAATCTTGATTCCACACAAATAATTGTTGATGAAGATGGATTAAAATTTACGATTAAAGGAAACACTTTCAGAAATTTATTTGGAATCTTTCCATTACCTGTTGGAATTCAACAACAAATTAAAAGTGATGGAGAAATAACTGATACCACAAAATCTTGGTGGAGTGTTTTTACGAGGAAATATTAAGATGACTACAGAAGAATTAATTAAATGGATGAAAGACTCTTTATCTAAAGGTTTTAGTAAGGAGCAACTATCTCAAAAATTAATTCAAACTGGATATGATGAAAAAACAATTACGGAGTTATTTAATCAAATTGAAGCCTCTCAAAATATATCTTCTCAACCAACTCTTGAAGTTAAAAAAACTAATTGGTTTTTGAATATTTCGTTATCTTTGTTGTTTGTTGGATTGGTTATTGGAGCCATGCTTTTTTTTAGTAGTGGTAATGAATCTTTGTTAATAGAAGAGGAGGATTTATTTCAAACTGTTGAAACGCTTAATGATTGTTATAATTTTAGTTCTAATTTAAAGTCTTGTTCTCCTTATGATTGTGAATTTAAACATTTGGTTACTGGTGAAACCTTAAGTAGGGAGATAGTTGGAATACAAAATGAGAGTTGTATTTATTCTGAACAAATGTTAAATAATTTAACTATGACTTGTAAATGGAATGTTTCTGAACTTAATCTTATTGCAAATGAGTTTGAGAATATGCCTCCTACTCAAGTTTTGATTTTATTAAACACAACGAATTATTTGATTAATGGCAGTGAACAAAATTTAATTCAAGAAAGTTTAGCGTCTGGAGAATGTATTGTTTCTTAATAAACATAAACTTCCAAAACACCTGCTATTACTACGATTAGTATTGAAAATGCCAACAATAGAGATGCGTCTTTTACAACTTTCATAAAATTAGGAGAAGAAAATTTTTCTGCTAAAATCATTTTAGAGATTATTCCTCCTGTGATGGCTGCTCCAACGTAAGAAAGTCCTTCTGTAACCATATGTGGTAAAAATGGTCCTATGCTTTTGAAGAACCCTATGATTGGACTTGTGCCTTCGCCTATTGCAGTTTGAACTATAAAAAAAGTAAATACTGTTCCCCAAACAGACGCATTCCACGTTAAGAAAACAATTGCTCCCGCTCCGTAAAAAAATGATAAGAGTAAACAAGCCATAAATACTATTAAATTATTTTGTAGTATGGATAAAAACAAAGACTCGCTTTGAATTGCTGCGCCAGTTATTCCTGCTACTCTTAATTGTGGTGCAAACATTTTCAATATTATTGGTGATGGTATTAATATAGTCATTAAACTATATGCGAAGAATATTCCTAAGAATAGTAACATGTATGTTTTGAATATTAATTTGTGATCTTGATATAGTGTTTTTAGAGAAATTCTTTTCTCAGAGGTTTCTATTTGTTCTTGGGTTTTTAACAATTTTGCTATGGACGGGACTAAAAGTATGGATGTAAAATATATGCTCATTAATCCTGTGCTTGATGGAAAGATTAATTTAGCAGTTATTAGACCTATTATTGTGAATATGAATCCTAGAAAAAACGCATTAAATTTGCTTTCTAACCAAGTTAGTTTTATTATGTCTTCAAATACCACAAACTTTTTTTATAAAGGAAATATTTAAACCTTTTTAATCAAAACCTATAAAAAGCAAAGATTATTCCAATTACTGATTAAAATGCCTATAAGAAGTCCAATTGTGTCTGTTTTGGGTCATGTCGACCATGGTAAATCTTCAGTTCTAGATGCAATTAGAGATTCTAATATTCTTGCTACTGAGGCCGGAGCAATTACTCAAGCTATTGGTGCGTCCATTGTTCCCATTGAAACTATTAAATGTAAATGTGGTGATTTGCTTCAAAAAATGAATATTTCTTTGAAAATTCCTGGGTTGTTGTTTATAGATACTCCTGGTCACGCTGCTTTTACTTCTTTGAGAAAAAGAGGAGGAAGTTTGGCCGACATTGCGATTGTTGTCATTGATATAAATGAAGGTTTTAGACCTCAAACTTTTGAAGCGATTGATATTTTACGTGCGGCTAAAACTCCTTTCGTAATTGCTGCGAATAAAGTTGATCTTTCGCCTAATTATAGAATTCCTCGAGAAATAAATACTCCAATTTTAAAACAAATTAATGATCAAGAACCTAAAGTGATCACTCATATTGAAACTAAGTTATATGAACTTGTTGGTGCGATTCATGAACGGTTCGGCATATCTGCGGAACGTTTTGATAGGATAGATGATTTTACTAAACAAATCGCAATCATTCCTATTTCTGCTAAAATGAAATTGGGCTTGTCTGAATTATTAATGGTGATTAGTGCGTTAACTCAAAAATATCTTGAAAATAATTTACAAGTAGATGTTTCAGGTTATGCTAAAGGTTCTATTTTGGAAGTAAAAGAAGAACAAGGTCTTGGCACAACTCTTGACGTTATTATTTATAATGGTACTTTGAGTGTCGGAGATTGTGTTGTTATTGGCGGTATTGATACTCCGGTTGTTACTAAAGTTCGGGCTTTATTTGAACCTGCTCCGTTAAGTGAAATGAGAGATAAAAAATCTAATTTTAGTCCTGTTAAAAAAGTGGTCGCAGCGACTGGTGTTAAAATAAGTTGTCCTGATATTGATGATGTTCTTTCGGGGATGCCTATCAGGTCATGTGAGAATACACTCAAAGGCATTGAAGAAGCCAAAATTGAAGTTCAAAAAGAAATTGAAAACGCAAAAGTTAAAACTGTTCCTACAGGAATATTAATTAAAGCAGATAATATTGGAAGTCTTGAAGCCTTAGCACATATTTTGGGAGAGAAAAAAATTCCTATTAGAAAAGCTTTAGTTGGACCGATATCTAAAAAAGATTTAATTGATGCAGAAGCTAGTTTTGAAGAAGACCGCTTAAATTCTGTGATTCTTGGATTTAATGTTCCAAATGAGAAATCTACTGAAACTGTAAAGATAATTACTAATGATGTTATTTACCACATTATTGAAGATTATGAAAAATGGGTTGAAGATGAAAAGAAAAGAATAGAGCAAGAAAAATTAAAAGACTTATTTAAACCGTGTAAAGTTAAAGTTCTTCAGCATTGTATTTTTAGACAATCCAATCCTTGTATTGTTGGTGTGGATGTTCAAATGGGCATTCTAAAACAAAATATGGATATGATTAAAAAAGATGGTTCAAAATGTTCTCATATAAAAAGTATCGGTTCTGGTAAAGATAATTTATCCTTTGCAGAGAAAGGAAGTCAAGTTGCAATTGGTTTACCAGGAGTTACTGCGGGACGACAATTAAATGAAGAGGATGTTTTATATTCGGATCTTAATGAAACTCAATATCGCGCATTAAGAGATAATAAGAAATTTTTAAGTGAAGATGACATTGAATTGTTGAAAGAAATTTCAGAGATTAAGAGAAAACAAAATCCACTTTGGGGTGCGTAACTGAGAGCGGGATTCGGGAAGCGGATTTCAGCAAGGCATACAGCATTAAGTAAGGCATGCAGAATTTGGGATTCGTTACAGAATTCAATTGTGAATTAAACTCGAAGAGTTTATATTCGCCACGACTCGCCTAGTGTAACTGGCAGAGAAAACAAAATCCACTTTGGGGTGCGTAACTGAGAGCGGGATTCGGGAAGCGGAATGCAGAGTTCAGCAAGGCATGCGGAAGGCTGAAAGAGTGAAGCAGAAGACAGGAACCAGCACGCAGCGTTCAGTACAACATGCAGAATGTGGGATTCGTTACAGAATTCAGAAGATTACAATGATAAACAAAATAGAAGTCCTAAATAGTAAAGATAAAAAACATTTTCTTCAAATAATTAAAGATATTTATGGAATCACTCAATTACTTGAATTTGTTTATTTTAAAGAAGAAGATAAATTATTTGTCGCTAATAAAGATTTATTTGATTTTGGTTTTGATGAATATCGAGTTAAATCTTTGGGTAATTATATTGGAACGTTTATGAAAGATGGGTTTAGATTTTCCATAGAAGGGTCTCAGCTATTTGGACAGTTAGCAAATAAAAATATTTTTGAAATAAACGAAGAAGAAAGAAATTTATGGATTTTAGGAGAAACTTTAAATTGTGATAAATCTGATTTTGAAGATACTTATGTTTTAATTAAATGTGGTAATGATTTTATTGCGAGTGGAAAAATTAAAGATGGAAAAATTTTAAATTATATTTCTAAGAATCGAAAATTAAAAAAAGTTTTTGAAAATGAGGATTAAACTAATCCACCAAATAAACTTGCCAATATTACCATGAATATTAAGTAAAATATTAATGATCCGAAAACAAACAACGGTATGTATTTTAAACCATTTCTTATGTCTCCTTTTTCAATTATAGAAATTATCATTGAAGATCCTGTTGCAATTATTGCTAAGGCGAATATTGAGAAATTTTTAAAATTGGATATATCTAAGTCATTGCTGAAATTTAAACTGGATCCTGCAGAGGTTGATGAAATTGCCCCTCCTAGCGAAGATGTGAATCCTAGAATTATTTGAAGTAATTGATAGGCTAATGCGAATAAAGCAGGACTGATAACTATAACTATTGCTCCAATGAAAATTATGTATGCAATGGTTGCTGCAGCCATTTCTTCTTTCAATGCACGTGTTTTCTTTAATGAATCTATTACTTTGTCAATTACAACTACAATTTTACCTCCGCTTGTTATTTCTCCAATAATTAATTGTAAATTTCTTTGCAATAGGGGAGATTGATATTTATCTGCGAATTCATTTAGAGCTTCGCCTAAATCGTTTCCAGTCATAACTCGTTTAGAAACTAAAGTCATTTCTTCGGCTAATAATCCAAATTCAGGTCTAATTGATGACCACAATGATTGTTCTAAAGATAATCCTCCTTTCATATTTGTAGATACTAAAACTAAAAAATCAGGAAGAGCCAATTCAATTTCTTGTGTTCTTTTAAATATTTTAACGTTAAAATTAAAATATATTGCAATCATAGTTAATGTTACTATTAAACCTTGTATTAATGTCCATGCAACAAAAGAGAATATGAATGATAAAATCATTCCTGAGCCTTTTATGAAATAAGGGTATGCTAAACTTATGAATGTTACGTATGTTAATATTGCAGTTACCCAAAAAAGAATTCCGAAGAATTTGTATGGAACTTTTCGAATACCTGCTTTTGAAAGATAATTACGTAAATTTGAACGGACATCTATGTTGAATATTTTTTCAGGCACTAATGCTTTTCCAAATTCTTCTAAAACTGTGATTATCATTTTATACTTCCATGTTTGGTCTTGCTGATCTAAATAATGTGATAAACATAAATTGTATTGCTGCCAATATTAATGCAATTATTAAAAATAGCATCATGTCAAGTTTTATTGAAACTAAAGATGCCACTACTACAAAAAGGGTCATTCCTAAGGAGGGCACAATTATTGCTAGAAGCATAAAAAACATTGTGAGACTCGATAATTTTTTCCCATATTTCATTATCTCTAACATTTGTTCATCTGAAATTTCATCTAATGTTGCATCTAAAAATTCTGTGACGTCAATACCTATTTTAAGCGCGTTGGTCATTTGAAATAATATTTTTTTTAAATGTTTTGAAGGACAATATTCTGTTGCTTTTTCAAGAGCATTCTCGATTGTTGTTCCTAATTCCATGTCTCGCATGATTTCTCCAAAATATTGTGAAGCAACACCATAACTTTTTGAAGCTTCTTCTATTGCATTAATTAAAGGAGCTCCACTGTTTAATTTTATTAATAAAAATCTTCCTGCAAATAATACTCCTCGATCAATTTCTTTTGCTTTTTTCCGAATTGAAACTTCTACTTTTTTAATGCTAAGAGTATAAAAGAAAAATGTTGCAACTACGCCTAATAAAATGGGCATACCTATTTTTGGTTCATCTTTGCTAAAAACTAAAAATGAAAGTATTAAAAACATAAATCCCATCATCAAAGAAGACTTTAAACTTTTTTTAACATAATCTTGTGGCGTATCTTTTATTTGTGCGATTCTTAAATTCTTTTTTAAATTTGGTTGACGAGAGGTTAAACGTGAAACTAAACTCATTTATTTGCACCTTTTTTTAATTCTTCTGCAAATATTTTTGTATCTAATATTCCTAAATAATATTGTGACATGATTAAACCGATTGTATCTATACCATAATACTTGTTGTCAAGCATCCACTCCAATATTCTTTCTTTTTCAATTAAATCATCGTCGATTTCTTTTGTAGACATTCCTGTGTAGAATTGTAATTTTTTATAAACTACTTGAGAATCATTTAAAGGTCCTAATAAATCTTCAGACATTCTTAATTGTTGTACTACATTTGCATCTCCATTTGGTAAAATTTCTGCGATTTGTAATGTTCTTCTACTACCATTTCTTCTATTTCTGTTTTGAACTACTATTAATCCTAATGAGGCCAACATGGGTTTGGGAATATTTATTGGAGGATTAGTTAATCTAACTACAACTTCATCTGCATTGTTTGCGTGTATTGTTGCATATACTGAATGTCCTGTATGCATTGCTTCAAATAATACTGTTGCTTCTTCTTTACGTCTTATTTCTCCTACAAGTATTCTGTCTGGACGCATACGTAATGAGTTAACTAATAAATCCAGCATTGTAACTCCTCCTTTTCCTTCAGGGTTAGGGAGTCTTGTTGCCATAGGTACCCAATGTTGTGTTTCGGGTAAAACCAATTCTCTAGTATCTTCTATTGAAAGAATTCTGTGATTTGCTGGAAAGAAATTTGATAAAACGTTAAGCATAGAAGTTTTACCTGAACCCGTTCCTCCTGCAATTATTATGGACATCTCGTTTTGTATTGCCAACCATAAAAATGCTGCAGCTTGTAATGAAATTGTTCCTGCTTCTATGAATTTAGTTATGGTCCATGGATCTTTTGCAAACTTTCTGATGGTGATTGTATTTCCTTTTGAAGAAATTGGTTCTAGTGTTGCGTTAACTCTGTCTCCGCTTTTTAAGTGTGCATCCATTAAAGGTGCAAGATTAGTAATTTCTTTTCCTACTCCTCGTCCAATCATTGATGAGAAATGTCTTATTCTTGATTCGGTGATTATTTTTATGTTTGCGTCTACCCAACCAAATTTTTTGTGATATGCTCTTACAGGTTCATCGTGATTGTTAATAACTATTTCTTCTAAGTGTTCATCAGCTAATAAAACATCTACTTTACCAAAACCAAGATTTTCTTCAATTAAATAATTTACAAGCATAGTTTTAGTTTTATCGTCTGTTTTTGGAAAGTATTTTGAAACTAATCCATGAATTTCTTTTTTGAATCTTGTTTGTACATCGTTTAAATCATTTGACTCAAATTTCTCAACGGCATCTAAATCTACTTTTTGAATAAATTCTTGTCTTACTTTTTCTAATATTAATTTTGTTGTGTCACTTATGTTTGTTATTTCTATGTTGTAATCTGGAACTGGTTTTTTTGGTTCTTGGATTATAGTTATATTTATGTTAACATCATTTACAACTAATGAATATTTATCTAATAGTTTTCCTGTTGTTTTTTTTATTGCGTTAATTTCTTCTACCATTTATGCACCTAATGTCAATGCTTCTTTTAATCTGATTTTTATTGCTTTGTTATTTGGATGTTTTTTTGCCAAATCTAAAAATATTTTTAATGCCAAAGATTTGTTATTTGTTTTTATGGCTGAAATTCCTTCAAAATAACTTTTGTTTAATTCTTCTAGATTTTCAGTTGTTTGTTTGGGAAGGGATTTTATTTCTTCAACTTCTTTTATTTCAGGTATTTCTTTGGATTTTTTGAAATTTAATAGAGGATATGTGTTTTTTAATATGTTGTAAACTTTGTGTTTATATTTTTTATATCCTGCAATATTTACTAATTCTTTTTTTATTTTGTTGAAAACGCTTTTTGCTTGTTCGTAATCTTTTTTAGTTATTAGAGATTTGAGTAAATTTAAGCGTTTGTCAATTATTTCTATGACCATGAAATTTTCATCTGGTGAAGAATCTGAAAGAGGAACGTTGGGAGCGGGGTTCTGGTTGCTGCGTTCTGGTTGCTGCGTTCTGGTTGCTGCGTTCTGGGTTCTGGAGACGGTTGTCAGATTATTTGTTTTATTTTCTTGAGAAAGTTTTTGTTTGAATTGAATATATTTTTCTCCAAATTTTTGTTCTAGTTTCTGTTCTAGTTTCTGAATTTCATTCTTGGTATTTTCTTCCATTTCTTTTTTTACTTTTAGCAACATAGTTTCTCTTTCTTGTTTATATTTTTCTTGTAAATTTTCATATTCTCTTTCGCTTTCTAATTCAAGTTTTTGTTTAAATTCGAGCATTAATTTTTCTCTTAGTTGTTTTTCTTTTAAATCGGGCAAATTTATTGGAAAATTTAAACCTGAAGAAACTGAAAGTATTGGTGAGCCAGACATAACATTTACGGAAGACGACGTGCTGGAGGCAAGGTTCTGGTTGCTGCGTTCTGGTTGCTGCGTTCTGGTTGCTGGTTGTATTGGTGTTTTGTTTTTAGGTTGATCATCAAATCCTTCAAATCCGCTACTTCCTGATTCAACTTCTTTTTCTTCGATTTGTTCATCTTCTAAATTTAAATTATGTTTGTTACAGAAATCTACAAGTTGAGAATACACTTTTTTTATGATTAAATCCATGGATGCTCTTTTTGGACTATTTCTTGCTAATTTCCCATAGGCTCGTTTTGCATCTTTATAGATTAATTTTGCTTTTATTAATTCATTGTTTTCAAGAGCGGTTCTTATTTCTGCTTCATAATCTTTAACTCCAAATACTACTTCTTGACTATCGTAGGGTCTTGTTTTTACTTGAGATAACGAACGTTTAATTTCATCTAAGAAATTGTTTATGTCTTCTTCCAAAAATTCATTTATTGTAATCATTTAAGTTGCCATTACTTTTTGAATGTATTTTTTCCATTGTAATTCAACATCTGGAATATTTCTTTGTTGTGTTTTACTTACAAAACTAGATTTTACTTGAGATAATATTTCTTTCAAATGATTTCTCCAGTAAATATCTAATTGTTCTTCAGGAATTTTCTTTTCTCTACAAGTTTTAAAAAATTCTTCTTTAAAATAATTTAAATCTTCATTTTGATCTTCTTTTTTCTGTTTAATTAAATATATGGATGGTTTTGTGAAAGAATATTCTATTCCCACAACTTTTTCTTCTACTAAAAAATCAACCCATAATTGTAATGTATTTATAGAAATATCTAAGGATTTTGCTACGTCTTCTAGAATGTGTTTTTCTCCGTCTTGAAGAAGTCGTATTAAGTCATCTACCCCTGTCTCAACCCTATTGTCTCCCATGAGGGAAAATCTAACTTTTGAGTTTAAAAAGTTTGCTTACTACTTTCGAATGGTATTTAAGGACAATCGCATCCTAAAAGATTGCAATTACAATCATTTGCGAGAATAATATATTGAGAAGGTATGTTCAATTTCACGGCTAGATCGGGTGTGTAGAAAGTCATATCTTCTTGTTCAAAACGTGAATATTTTATTAAAGCTAAATTATCAAAAGAATATGGTATGTCTATGGCGTAATCCCAAGTAAAAAAAGATCTTTGTGGTTTATATGGCGCATCTATTCCAACAAAGGAGTTTAGTCCCATTCTTTTTGAAGCATTAAATGTTCCGTTAATAAGTTTTCCTTCCATTGAATCTACAAATGAAGGTGCATCAAAATCTATAAATGTGTATTTGTTGTCAATGTAATCTTTTATTAAAGTCATGTCTCCATTAAAATCTGATTTTGAGAATAAATCATCCTCTCCGAACTTAATTATTCTTTCGTCTATTCCTTTTTGTTTTGCTATTGGATCAACAACTCCAACTAAACTAACTTTTTTGGATACGTTAAAATCAATGTGCCAAATCCATGAAGGATCTTTTTCGAAAATTAATTTTATTTTTGTGTTAACATCTAATCTGTATGGTTCTGTTTGATTTACTTGTACGCTTACAACTCGAGTAGTACATTGACCTCGATATATTTTTGATGCGTCGGTGGCTATGTTTTGTAATATTGTTGGTAGAGTGAAATTTTTTATTCCGTCAACTGAACAGTTTTGAAAAGTATCTTTATCAATTCCTGATTTTAAGCAATAATTTAATTTATTTAAAAATGTTCCATCATCTAAAGGTATATCTTCCATGAAATATTCTATTGCTTCGTATGTGGCTTCTTCTATAGCGATTCCAACATAATATGGAAATAAATCTATGAATGATTCCATTTTAATAACACTTGTTTGTTCTATTTTGGATCTTTGATCAAGAGGTACATGAACGTATGCTGAAAATAAAATCACAAATAACAAAGACATCATTATTGAAATCATTGAAAAAATTAAAGCTTTATTTTTGAATTTTATTGCCAAAGTATTACCTCTGTTGTAACTGGTCCTAATGAGTATGTTGTATTGATTAATTTATATGTTATTTTTGCATTTGAAATTGCAATTTTAGAAGATTCTTCTTTAAATTGTTTTTGTTCATATACTATTACATCGTCAACTTTATATCTTATGCCTATGTGGTTGGGGAGTAACATTTCGGAAATACTTTGAACTAATAATGTGGCGCTTTCATTATGTCCGTTGGCCCATAGATAATATACTAATTCGTCCGTTGTAATTAATGGATCTGGCCATGTTTCAGGATTTTGTTTTAAGATATCTTTGTATTCGTTTGAATAACTATTTACGGGATTTTTGAAAACTATATTTGTAAATCCTGTTAGTTTTGTTGCTAAAGCATCGTATTCAGGCATTGAAACTTTAAAACTTATTATCATAAATAAAGTTACTAAAAATATAAATGAGGCTATAAAAACATCGAGTATGAAAAAAAATGAACCTTTTTTGTGTCTCACAGCGATTTATCTAGTTCTTTTATTTATTAAGTTTTCTTTATTAAGCTAAAGTTTATATATGTGTCTTTGTGACTAATTTTATGGTTAAAAAATGGTTAAAAGGCATTATAACTGATGTTTCTTATGAGGTTGTAGGAGATAGCCCTTTAATTAATGTTTTTGGAAGATTGCAGGATGGAAGGTCGTTTAAGTACTTTGAAAAATTCAATCCTTATTTTTTTATTAAAGAAAATGATGTTGAGAAAGCAAATAAAATATTAAAAACAGATATTGAGAAAACATCTTTTAAGAATTTTGAAGGCGAACCCGTTGTTAAAATTAATGTGTCTTTGCCTAAAGATGTTCCTTTTTTGAAGAATTTATTTGCAGATGAAAATATTTCTTGTTATGAATCAGATATTCCTTTTACTCGTAGATATTTGATTGATAAAGGAATTCAATCAACTATTGAAATTTGTGGTGTTGAAAACGAAGATGGATTTGTTGATGTTTTCTTTGAAGATTTTCAAATAAAATATTTAAAGCACGACGAGGTTAAAAATAATTTAGAGATTTTGTCTATCGATATTGAAACGGATCCTAATGCTAAGGAAATTTATGCTGTGAGTTTTTATGGTAAAAATGTTTCTAAAGTTTTTGTTGTTAAAAATGATGCTTTTGTTAAAGCAAAAATAAAAGATTGTTTTCTTTTTGAAAGTGAAAAAGAATTGTTGGAAGAATTTTATTCTGAGGTTAAAAAAATTGATCCGGACATCATTACTGGATGGAATTTAATTGATTTTGATTTGAAGATAATACTTGAAATTTCTAAAAAATATAAGATTCCATTTAAATTGGGTAGAGATAATTCTGAATCTAATTTAAGAATTGAGTCATCTTTTCTAAAGGATTCTAAAGGTCATGCAAAGGGCAGATCTATATTGGATGGAATTCATCTCATGAAAATTTCTTTTGTTGATTTGGACGATTATAAATTAAATACGGCTGCTAAAGAAATTCTTGGAGAGAGTAAAGTTAATACTGCGGATGATAGAACTAAATTCATTCAAGACTCTTATCGTAAGGATCCTGAGATTTTTTTTAAATATAATTTAAAGGATTCTCAATTAGTTTATGATATTTTAATCCGTTCCAATGTTTTTGATTTGACTGTTCAACGTTCGCTTCTTACTGGAATGTCTATGGATTCTGTTAGTGCAAGCATTGCTTCTTTTGATTCTATTTATCTTCCTAAATTGCACGAAGAAGGTTTTGTGGCAAATAGTGTTTTTGTTAATGAAGATGTTGAACAAGGTCTTGGTGGATTTGTTATGAAATCTAAACCAGGAATTTATTCTAATCTTTTAGTGTTGGATTTTAAATCACTATATCCTTCTTTAATTAGAACGTTTGGTATAGATCCTTTTGATTTTGTGGTTAATGATGAGAAATTGAGTTATTCTGTTGGTGTTGGGAGAGAAGGTTTGAAAAATATTGGAAAATATGGTGATGAAAAAAAATATGTTATTTCTCCCAATGGAACGGTTTTCAAATCAGATCATGGAATTTTACCTAATTTAATTGGTGCGTTATGGAAGGAAAGGGAGATTGCTCGTAAAAATAAAAATGAATTAGCTAGAGCGGGAATTAAACTTTTAATGAATTCTATGTATGGTGTGTTGGCTTCACCTAAATCTAGATTTTTTAACAGATTTGTTTCTAACTCCATAACTTATTTTGCACAATTTTTTATTCAAACTGTAATTAATAAAGTTGAAAGTGAGGGTTATGAGGTTATTTATGGTGATACGGATTCTATCTTTGTAAATTCTAAATTGAAGGATACTGTTAAAGCGGTTGAATTGGGAAGGAAGATTGAAAAGGATGTAAATTTGTTTTTAAAAGAATATATTTCTAAGAATTATTCTAGGGAGAGTGTGTTGGAAATTGAATTTGAGAAAACTTTTGTTAGGTTTTTTATGCCAACTATTCGTGGTAAAGAAGAAGGAGCAAAGAAACGTTATGCTGGTTTAAAATTGTTAGATGATAGGTCTACGGTTTTAGATTTTACTGGTTTAGAGTTTGTTCGTAAGGATTGGACGGAAGTTTCTAAAGAATTTCAATTGAAATTACTTGATTTGGTTTTCCATGATAAGAGTGTTGATGAATTTATTTTTAAGTTTGTTAAGGATTTGGAAAAAGGTAAATATGATTCTATGTTGGTTTATAAGAAGTCTTTGAGTAAGCCTTTGGATTCGTATACTAAAACTACTCCTCCACATGTTAAGGCTGCAAGAATGTTGGATAAAGTTGAAAGTCGTGTGATTGAATATTTGATGACTGAAGATGGTCCTCAACCGATTCAGATGATTAAATCTAAAATCGATTACAAACATTATATAGATAAGCAAATTAAACCAATCGCTGATTCGGTTTTACAAGTTTTTGGAAAAGATTTTGAAGATATTATGAAAGGACATAAACAAAGTGGTTTAGGAAAGTTCTTTTAAACTCGTCCTTAGATTTTGTATTTCTTTTGGAGATATTGAATTGATTGTATTTTTTATTTCTAAAATGAAATTAAATAATTCTTCGTAATCGATTTCAACAACTATATTTTTCAAATAATACTGATTATCTGTTCTCAATTTCTTATCTTCAAACAAAATCGAGTATGTGTTTTTTGGAAAAATATCTTTTAACAATTTTGTTATTTCTATAGTGCAATCATGAATCTCGCACTTTATTCCTAATTTCATCATTAAAGCGTAAACTGCTAAATATTCTGCATAATATTTTTTTGTGGCTTTCCACATATTGGAGGTTTCATTAGAATTTTTTAAAGAAAATAAAGTTTCTTCTGAACTGGACAAATATTCTTTTGCTAAATTGTCATTTGGTTTAACTAATTCAATTCCTCTACTTTGTTTTAAACACCAGTTAATTGTAACCATTTAACAACATCCTCGACACCGTTGACAATTATGTGTTGTTTGAAAACTTCATTTTTTAATGCAAGTTTCACATCAGCTAATTGTTTAACATGTATCTGATGAACTGGTTTATTATACTTCTGCTCAATTTTCCGGAAATCTACCGGTTCTAAAGAAATCATATCTATATCTTTCGCTTTTGAGAAGTTAGTTACGCTTGAACCAAATATAATTAATGGTTTGGATGTTAGAGAATGTAAGTCTGAAATTAATTCTTTCAATATTAAATTTTGAGATTGTTTTATTAAAAATTCTTTTTCAACTATAGATAAATAATCTATCTTTAAGGAGAAATCTTGGTTTAGTTTATATAAGGTAAGTCTTCCTTTGTAAGACATTTTTAGAAATCCTTCTTTTACGAAATGATTTAGATTTAATCTTACAACTGTGTGATTTTTATTTAATTGTCTTGAAATATCTAATAAATGTAAGGATTCATTTGTGAAAAGGAAAGGTGTTAAGAAAAACCATTTAGTTATTTTATTAACCATATCGTTATATAATTAACTATTAATATATAAATGTTTGTAAAGTATAAAAGAATTAATTATTTATAATTGAACTAAAAAAATTACTTGAAACTTTCCATATTTAGATAAGATTTCATTTTTTCTTCGAATCTTGTGTAATTCTTTTTTGCTACGTCTGCTGCTCGGTTTATGTAACTTTTGAATACGAATTTATCAATCATTACTCTTAAAAAATATTGGAATGCTGTTTGTTCAAATGAGTTTTCATAATCTGTTGCTAAGACTACGCTTGTTTCCAAAGTTAAATTTCCTTTGTGTAAATGCATTGTTTTTCCATCTTTTTCAAATGAAGTTTCTATTAATTTTTCAAAAACAAATTTTGTTTCCCACATTATTTTTGCAAAGTCCGAAAGTTTTTTATCTCCATTTAAAACGATAATTATTTGTTTGCCGTCTTCATATACTTCTTCTTCATTACGTGATTCAAATGGATCGTATCCATTTTCATCTAGAAAGTTTTTAACATGTTTATAGACTCCTTTTACAGGAATTAAGCCTGAATATTTTATTTGTTTTTCACCGATTAAAACTTTTGTTTCTGCCATATTAAACGCACTCCATTCCTAGGAATTCTTTTGTTTCTTTATGGAATTTGGTAACTAGTTTTTGAATATTTTTCTTACCCCAAACTTTGTTGTCTCCAAAACTTACTCCGTCTGGATTGTCCATAAACTCTTGTAAGGTTTTTAACATTTTTTGACGAAAAGCAGACGATTTTTTGTCTTCATACATTTCTGCCCAATCTAAATTTACTTTTCCTTGGAATTTTAATTCCATTTTTCCGCCAGTCATCATCCGTTTTTTATTGTCGATTATAACTTCTTTTTGTTTAACGTCAAATCCGTGGCCTTCAATTTCTAAATATATTTTTATGTAGTGGGTAACTTTTAAGTCTCCTTTAAATTTGAATTCCACTTCAGCTCCGTTGCCTCCGTTTTTGAATTTGAATTTAGGTTCTTGTATGGCCATTCTGGCTCTTCTGTAGAATGATCTTAATAGGGAAATTAAACCGTCATAATCATATTGTCCTCTAAAACGAATTCTTAAAGGTTTGTCGAAAACTTCTTTCTCTTTTCCCATAAGACAAATTACAGGCACATTTATTTATAAAAGTTACTTAATTTTTATCCATTTGTTTTAAATAAGATGTTAATTTTGCTTTTATTTTATTTTTTAATTCGTTTGGGAAGGTTTTTTCGCTTAATTTATTTACTTTAGAATTCCAATCAAGTTGGGGTAAATTAGTTAATTTGCTCATTAATTTTTTACCTGATAAATTTATTTGTTTTTCAACTTCTTGCATTTTTTTTGTATTGAATTCCCTTATCGCTGGAAGTTTGGTAAAATTATCTGCACCTGCTTCTAATATGGATTTATAATACTCCGCTTTATCTAACCATGCTCCTGCAATTATTTCTAATTCAGGAAAAACTTCTCTTGTTTTTTGTATCCATTGTGAATAATATTCTTTTTCGGGTGAACTTGTAAAGGGTGTTCCTGGATGAGGATTTAAAGCATAAAAAGTTATTCTATCTATTTTATGTTCTTCTATAAATTCATGTAACTTTTTGAAATCATCTATTGTTTCACCTAAACCTATGATTATAGTTATTGCTTTTTTTAATCTTAATTCATCACAATGTTCAAATGCTTTTAAGATTGGTGCCAGATGCTTACTTGGGCAAACTTTTTTTCTTAGTTCCCAATTAACCGTTTCAATAGTTCCAGCATATCCTTCAGAATATGGTAAAAATAATTTTAATTCTTCTTTTGTTAAATGACCTATATTTAGCCATTGTTTTTGGCCAGTAATTTCAAATATTCCTTTTACTAGAAAAACTAATTCGTCAATAGTGTATGAATGATATCCTCCAGATACGAATTCAATTTTCCAATTAAGTTCTTTTGAGATTATTGCTTCGGCGAAGATTGACTCGAAACTTCTTCTGGCTAAATGAGGATTATTGTTAGACTCTGTTTTTTGATTTCCGTTTATAGACATGTAGCAAAAAGTACAATCTCCTAAAGCGCAATACCAACTAAAAAATAATGCCCTTTCAAAATAGGTTTCTTGCATAATTGGAGAAAAATGTAAATATATTTAAACTATGCTGTATTTGATTTGTTTGTGGTTAAAGAAAATAAATTAAAAAAAGTAGTTTCTCTTATTTTGTTGGTTTTGTTTCTTCTTATGGCAATTTGGACATTAGGTATTGGAAGATGGACTTTATTTGCAATTTCTGCATTGGTAACGTATATTTTGATGAAGATTTCAGATAAATTTCTTAAAGTTTAAGGTTTAGTTTTTATCTCTTAGTTTATAAAAATCTAGAACAGTATATAAACCAACAAGTAAAAAACCCATAAGTAGATAAGGTTATCTGTATTTAATTCTCTTAGGTGTCACCATGGAACAGAGAAATCCGCTTTTTCCAAAACTTACTGAAAATGATAAGCTTGTTCTAAATGAAATACTTGATTCAAAAAAAATTCCTGATTCAGATATCGCAAAAACAATGAATCTTTCTCCGCAAGCAATATTTAAAATAAGAACTAAATTAGAAGATTGTGGTATTATTAAGGGATATATGCCTATTGTTGATTTTAAAAAAATAGGAATTAATGTTATGACTTTACTTATCATTCGTCTAACTCCTAAAATGTGGGATAATTTTTCGGATGCACAAATTTCTGAAAGAATTTCTAAAACGGCCTGTGTTATTGATGCATACAGGGTTTCTGATGAACAAGCATCACACATCTTGATTCTTGGATTTAGAGATACAAATCAAAAAGAAAAATATATTGGAAAAATACAAAGTAAATTTGCTAATGAAATTCAAATTAAAGCAATATATACTTTTTCGGTGGATATGATTATATCCCAAAGTCCTTTAGGGCTTTTACGTGAAATTATTGAAAAAAAGAAAGAATTTTCTACAGATGATTTGTTTTTAGATTCATCTGATTAAATGAACTAGTTACTTTATTCAGTAAATATATGGACTCAAGCTCTGTAAACCTCGTCTAGCAAAAATGTATCAAATTAAAATTAACTTATTCTTGATTTATGGTTTAAATTATTAACCGCGATTATATCTACTTTAGCACATTAATTAGTTTGGGAGAAAGTTCAAATGACTAGTTAGTAGATGTTTAAAAAATATTTATTGATTATACTTATTGGAATTGAGGGGGTAAAAATGTTTTTTGAAGATGAATGCGGAAAAATCTTAACAGATGAGGATATCAACCATATGTTTCCTTGGGAAATAGCTGATTTGACATTACATGTGCATGAAAATAGGAATGAGTACAAATTTATCGACGAATGTGAATTATTGAGTGCGATTAAAAAAATAAATTATTAGTTTCAAAGTAAGAACTAAACTCCACATTATAAAAGAGAATAAATATGACGAAACAGAAAAAAATTGAAAAACCTTCAAACATAATAATATGTAAACATTGTCATAGAAAAGTAACTGAGCCAGAATTAGTGGGAATAACTTTAGTTTGTTCTTACTGTAAAAAACCAGTAAATGGTGGTTGATTATTTTTATTTAATTGATCTTGGGGGCAAATTCAGAAAAGCTTTGATTAGATTTATCAATATAAAAAACGAGGAAAAAATGAAAACTAAAAATAAATTATCGAATTTAATTATGTATTGTATGGTTTTAACCATATTATTAATAAGCACTGTTTTTGTAAGTGCAGTACAATTGCCTGTAGATTTAGGAACTGCAGGAGATTATGTTGTTTTAACAAAAACAGGAATAACGACAACAGGATTAACTTCAATTGTGGGAGATATTGCCACAAGTCCAATAGATAGTACGGCCATAACGGGATTTGGATTAATCTTGGATTCTTCTGGAGAATTTTCAACATCATCGTTAGTGACTGGGAAAATCTTTGCAGCAAATTATGCTGAACCAACTCCAACGAAACTCACTACAGCAGTAAGTGATATGGAAACTGCCTATACTGATGCAGCAGGTAGAACATTACCTGATTATACTGAACTTTATGCAGGAGATATTACTGGAAAAACTTTAACTCCAGGTCTTTACAAATGGGGAACAGATGTTTTAATATCGGCTAGCGGAGTTACTATTTCGGGTAGTCCGTATGATGTTTGGATTTTTCAAATTGCAGGAGATTTAACTGTAGCAAATGATGCAATAATAACCTTGGATGGTGGTGCACAAGCTGCAAATATTTTCTGGCAAGTTGGAGGAGTTACAGGAGCAATTCTTGGAACTAATTCAGATTTTAAAGGAACAATATTAACCGCAAAAGGTATAGTAATTCAAACGGATGCAGTAATTAATGTGCATGCATTATCTCAAACAGCAGCTACGTTAGATGGAAATTCAGTTACTCAATCTGTTTTATTAGTGGATACAACACCTCCAGTAATAACTGTATTAGGAAATCTTTCTGTAAATGTAACTTTAAATGATGTTTATGTTGATGAAGGTGCAACCGCACTTGATGATTTTGACGGAGATATCACTTCAAGCATTGTAACCATAAATTTAGTTAATACATCCATAGCCGGAACTTATCTAGTAAAATATGATGTTTCTGATACTGCTGGAAATGTTGCTGTTCAAAAAAATAGAACTGTAAATGTTTTAGCAGAAGACTCTGTATTAACGAGAATTGAATTATCACCAATATCAGTAAATCTTACAGTTGGAGAAACTCAACAGATGAATGCAACTGCATTTGATCAATACGATTTTGAAATGGATGTAGAAATTAATTACAATTCATCAAACACGTCTGTTGCAACAATTTCAACAACTGGTTTAGTTACAGCCTTAAATGCAGGAATAATTATAATTAATGCATCAAATGGAGATATTAGTAATATTAGTACAATTATGGTTGAAGAACCTGTATTGACTACATTTACCTTATTGCCAGCAAGTGCAGGAATTACTGTAAATAATACTTTACAAATGAGCGTAACTGCGCTAGATCAGTTTGGTTATGTTATGGATGTAGAAATTAATTATACATCTAGTAATGATTCCGTTGCAACAATAAATTCAACTGGTTTTGTAAATGCAATCAAAGAAGGTCTTACAACCATTACAGCGACTAGTGGAGTATTGAATGACACAAGTGCAATAACTGTGGAAATTGCAACTTTTACAGCAATAGAATTATTGCCAGAAACAGTAAACATGACTATAATGAATTCATTACAATTAGACGCTAAAGCAGTTGATCAATTTGGTTATGTTATGGATGAAGAAATTAATTATACATCTAGTGATGAACTTATTGCAACAGTAAACTTTACAACTGGTTTAGTGAATGCTATTAGTATCGGTAGTGCAACCATTACTGCGACTAGTGGAACAATATTTAATACAAGTATAATTAATGTAGTGAATACAACTGCACCCGTAATAACTTCATTTACATTAAACCCTACAAGCGTATATGTGGGAGAAACAATTACTGGAACTTGTATTATAGCTGATAATTTAGATATGGGCATCATTACATCTATTACAGGCATTGATACATCGAGTACAGGAACAAAAACGGCTACATGTACTGCAACAGGTACAACTAATCTCACTGATTCAGCTACAGCAACGTATGAAGTAAGTAGTTCTTCTGGCGGTAGTAGTGGAGGTAGTGGTAGTGGTAGCTATAATTATGTACCTTCTTCATCTGAAGAAAAATTATTTATGGATATGCCTGAAGGAACATATTATTTAGTTTTTACAAATGAAGGAATTGTAATAAACCAAATTGAATTAAAAACCAACAGGGATGCAAGTAATGTACGAATTGCAATAACGCAATTACTTGGAAAACCAGCAGAGATACCTACACCAAACTTAGAGAAAATCTATGTTTATTTAGAAATGGACCACATCAATTTGGATAATTCAGCTATCGACTATGCTAAAATGAAATTTAAAGTTGATAAACAATGGATGATAGATAATGATGTTGACGCATATCAAATAAATATGTATAGATATACTTCCAATTGGGATTTATTAAATACGAAAGTTGTTGGACAAACCTCAACACACTATTATTTTGAATCAGATAGTCCGGGTTTATCTTATTTTGTTATTGGAACTCCTTTTGAACCAATAGTAATTACACCAATAATTGTTCCCGTAACAGAAATACCTGTTGAAGATGAAGGAATTATTTCGGATACAAAGAACTTAATTACTGGGATGGTTACAAATGTGGGTGAAAAAGGAACTTTGTTTTGGGGATTGTTACTAGTCTTTTTGTTGATTGGAATAATTGTTGCAGCACTATTAATACCACCAAAGAAAAAGAAAAAGGTTCATTCAGAATATAATTATTATTCCGAACATCTTAGTCCTTTTAGTGATGGTAGTGTTCATGAAGTAAATGAACTTCAAGGAATCGGACCAAAATATAATAAAGAATTAGTGGCTATGGGAATAGTTAACACAGAACAATTGTGGAATGCAAATTCAAACAAGATTGCTAATAAAACGAGCGTTTCAACAAGTACTGTTGAAAGTTGGCAAAACATGGCAGAATTATCTTGTATAAAAGACATAGGTCCGCAATATTCCGAACTTTTGGAAAGATCTGGTGTTCACAGCATAAAACAATTAAAAAATTATGATGTGAAAAGTCTCCTTAAACTTGTTACAAAAAAAGAAGACTCTTTAAAAAACAACATACAAGGAAACACACCTGGTTTGGCATTAGTAAGTAATTGGATAGAACAGGCGAAGTCACACAAATTTGTTCATAAAAAATAATTTTTATGAATGTTAGTTGGTGCCAGTCATTCCTTTGAATTGCTGAGCATTTTTTTATTTTTTTATAATACACGGTGTAATTATGATGAATAAAACAAGGGGGGAAATAAAATGGTTATTTTAACAGGATTGATTAGTTTTTTATTGAGTTTAATAATTTCAGGAATAATTATATTCATATCTACAAAATTAATGGGCGAAGATGAAGGTTTTGGTACTGCAATATTTGCTGCATTTATAGGTGCCTTGCTATTTGGTGTTGTTGCTATTTTTTTAGGAACTGGTTGGATTGCAGGATTAGTTGGATTTATTGTATGGCTTATAGCTATTGGTAGTTTATATCAAATTGGATGGTTAAAATCCTTTTTAATATCTATGATAATTTGGTTTTTTACTATATTGTTGGGTTTAATTATGTCCATTTTAGGATAAAAAACTATTAAAAATAAAAGGAATGAAAAATGAAACTTCGCAACCAGTATCAAAAAACAGTTCCTTTTATTTTATTTATATTTGCTTTAATTTTATTATTTAAATTAATTCAACCATTAATAACAATTATTTTAAGTGCAACTTTATTGGCATATATTACTCATCCATTATCTAATAAGATAAAGGCAAAGATAAAGAATCAAACAACTTCAATAATTTTGGCTTTAACAATCATTTCTTTAATTATTTTAATTCCTTTTTCATTTATTATGTATGAAACTGCACAACAAGGAAACAATTTTTATAGTTCAATCTCAACTAAAATTGAAGGTGGAGAATTGTTTGGTTTCGGATGTACTAGCGCAGAATCAAAAGTATGTGAAATTCTTAATCAAGCAGAAAGATTCAGTAAAGAAAAATTATCTACTTTTGGAATTGATGATCAAATAGAGAAAATATTGCCTGTCATACAAGAAAAAATTGTACTATTTATTCTAAGTGTGCCTTTGATTGTTGCTGAAATTTTCATTACGTTAGTTATTACTTTTTTTATGTTAAAGGATTGGAGAAATATTATTAAAAAAATTAGTGATATAATTCCAATGAGATTAAAAACAAAGAAAAAACTTATGGCTCAATTTGAAAATATAACTCACACTGTAATTTATGCTCAATTATTTGTTGCGGTGGTTCAAGGAATTGTTGGAATGATTGGATTTTATATATTTGGAATTCCATTTCCGATTATTTTAGGAGCGATAATGGCGTTTTGTGCTTTGATTCCAACAATTGGAACGGCTTTAATCTGGTTGCCTGCATCAGGTTATTTGATATTGATGGGTTATTTTTACAAGGATTATGTAATATTAATGAAAGGCATAGGCTTATTACTTTATGGTCTTTTAATTATAAGTACAATAGATAACATTTTATTGGCAAAAATAGTGCATCAAAAAACAAAAGTAAATCAAATAGTTGTAATTTTGGGCGTTATTGGAGGAGCGGCTTTATTTGGTGTTCCTGGATTATTTATTGGGCCTATAATGTTACCTTTACTTATGACTTATTTTGAAACATTCAAAGAACGATTTACAGATTAAATGGAGATGAAAAATATGAAAACTAAATTAGTGCAAACCACAATATATTTTATTTTGTTAATTTTATTTACATCATTTGTTACTGCAATTCCAAATCCTGCACAAACTTATTGTCATAATATGGGATATAGGACAAATCTTAATAATTCTAATTGTATATTTGATGATGATAATCAATGTCCTTTATGGGAGTTTTATGAAGGAAAATGTGGACAAGAATATGTTCATAAATTAGATTGTAAAGAGTTAGGTGAACATAAATCGCCAGGTTTTGAATGTTGTGAAGGTTTAATTCCTGTTAATCCTGATTCTGTTGGTGAAGATGGAACTTGTAAAAACATAATTGGAATGTGGGCTGTTTGTCTTGCATGTGGTGATGGAGTATGTGATCGAATTGAATCTAATGAATTGTATCAAAACAATTATTGGTCCGAAAATGAATGTAATTGTCCGACAGATTGCTTTAATCAAACAAACATTTTAACAGAAGAAGAAATTTTATTAAAAATTGATGATTTTTCAAACATTAAAAGTGTTGAATTGTTAAATCAAAACAATGAATCCACTTATGTTGTTAAAGGAACGGAAAATGCAAAATTCTTAAATTTATTTAATGTAAATTTAGGTTTTGAGACGGAATTAAATGCAAAAACAGGAAATATGATTTCAAATAAAAACTCTTGGTGGGGAATTTTTTGTAAAAAAATAAATTAGATGCTTAGAGGGGTAAGAGATAATTAAGTAAAACTAATTATCTTAGTCTTTCTGCATCAAGATTTCTTGGAACATCTGTTTCTATTTTAAATTGTTTATGAACGCTGTTTGCAAAATCCAATAATCTTGATTGTTCTCCGTGATTAAATAAAACTCTTTTTGGTCTTGGAGTACATTTTGCCATAAAATTCATAAGTTCTTTTCTATCTGCATGTCCTGTGATTTCTATTCTTGAAACATCCATATTTATGGTGAATGTTTCCACATTATTTCCTTTCGCAATTGAAAATTCTCTTGCTCCTTGAAGTATTCTTTTTCCTAAAGATCCTTCTCCTTGATAACATGAGAAAATTAATGAGTTTCTTGCATCTTCACATAACGCTTTTAGATATTCTACGCTTGGCCCACCAACTAACATTCCGCTTGTTGCTAATATGATGCAAGGCGTTCCATCTTCAATTACTTGTTGTCTTTCTTTATTGCTTCCTACTTGTTTTATGTTTTCAGCTAAGAAAGGATTATTGTCTTTGTGAAATATTTGTGACCTTACTTGATTTGAAAGATATTCAGGATACGCTGTATAAATTGCAGTAATATCCCAAACCATTCCGTCAATATATATTGGAACGTTAGGTATGGTTCCTTCAGAAATCATTTTTTCTGCGAGAACAATCATTTCTTGTCCTCTACCTGAACCTAATGTTGGAATAAGTACTTTTCCTCCTCTCTCAATAGTTGTTTTAATTATGTTTCCAATAATTTCTTCTTGTTCTTTTACAGGTGGAGTTATGTTGTCTTTTCCTCCATAAGTTCCTTCTATTAATAAGGTTTCTAATCTTGGAAAAATATGTGCTGCACGATTTAATAAACCTGTTTGTGCAAATTTAAAATCTCCTGTATACAACATGTTGTGTAATCCATTTCCTATGTGTATGTGGACCATTGCGCTTCCTAACATGTGTCCTGCATTGTAGAATGTTATTCTAACGTCGGGAGTTATGTCTGTAACTTCTTCATAATTTAATGTGATTGTATGTTTTACAACTTCACGAATTTCTTCGCTTGTGTATAATGGATCTAATCCTTCACCAACCATTATTTTTACAACATCTAATTGGATTAAACTCATTATGTCTCTTGTTGGTTCTGTACAATATACTGGTCCTCTATAACCAAATTTGAATAGGTATGGTATGAATCCAATGTGATCTAAATGTGCATGCGATACTACTATTGCATCTAATTCATCTAGTTTAAATTCTGGTGCTTCTAGCATAGGATAACCATCCATTACTGAAGGCACAATTCCACAATCTAAAAGTATTCGTGATTCAGGCGTTTGTAATAATATTGCTGAACGACCAACTTGACGTCCGGAACCTAAATAACTAACTCGAACCCATTCTTCTTTTTTTTGTCTAAGCCAACCGTTATATACTCTTTCACCTGTTTGATTTAGAAATTTTCTTCTGTAATCTGAATTTTCATATAAAACTGAACGTATGTTTTCAATTATTTGTGAACGAATCGGAGGAAGTCTTTTAACTTGGGGCATCCAAAATGTTTGATGTCTTAATTTTGTTAGATTTTCTCCTTGTTTTCCAATTATTACTCCTGGTTTTTCTGCTTCTATTATTGCTATGGATCTTTGTGGATCAAAAATTATATTTCCCACATTTGCTTCGGGGTCTATTAATTCACGTAATTTTTTTTCAGCTTGTTCCATACCCATACATATTGCAGGATCGGGTCTTAATTCAATTCTTTTTTTTATTGCATGAACTGCTTTTTTTATAAGTCCTTCATCATTTTTGAAAAAGTCTTTGTCTTTTGTATATAGAACTATGTTAGCCGCTTCAAATACTGCGTCGCTAATCTTTTCTTTTGGAACTATTTTGAATATTTCTTTTATGATTTCAGCTACCATTTTACTTACCTAGAATGTTTTTAAAACACTCAAAAAAAACTTATTTTTTTGGTGCCCTGAAAATATTTGTATTTTCATGGAAATTTAAAAAAAATTATTGGAATTTAGTATTCATTCGTTTTGATAATGCTTTTCTTACACCAGCTTTACTAATTACAAATACATTTATTCCATTACCTGATGCGTTATCTCTTTGTATTGCTGCTTCAACACATTCTGTTGCTAATTTGATTCCTTCTTCTTCAGACATATTTTCTTTGTATTTGTTTTCTAATATTCCGTACGCGAATGTGCTTCCAGAACCTGTTGATTTAAATTTATCTTCTTTATTTAATGACCCATCTGGGAAGATATCGTATAAATGTAAACCATAGTTATCTGCTCCTGCAACTAAGAAATGTGCAATTCCTGGCATCATTGATGGTTGTCTTATTACAGAATAAACCCAATTTCGTAATAAATTCACACCTTCGTGTGTTGTTATTTCTCTATTGTTTCTGATTTTAAGCATTTTTAGTTCAGATTTTAAGTATTGCATTAAGATTTGTATTGTTGATACGCTTCCTGCTGTAGTTACGGCCATTGTATCGCTAACTGGGATTACTTTGTCAACTACAGAGTCAACTATTAAATTTCCTGCTGTTGCTCTTGTATCTGCTGCTAATATTACGCAGTCTTTACAAACTATACCTATTGTTGTAGTACCTGTTTTCATTTCTTCAGTCAAATTATTCACCTAGAATTAAGATAGTATTATAATTATGTCGTTATTTATAAATGTTGCTTTTTTGGAAAAGATTTAAAAAGACTTTATTTATTCTGTAAGATATGCCTCGATCGCATAGCTCGGTATTGCGCCAGATTGCTAATCTGGTTCCTTTGGAAGCGTGAGTTCAAATCTCACTCGAGGCGCCATTATTCTTATTGGAATTAAAGTTGATATGTGAACCAAGATTTGAACATGCTCAAAAATCAAAGATTTTTGGCACCACTCGCTTTGCTCTTGGAATCTCACTCGAGGTGCAATTATTTCTGGAGTCAGATTTCAAAATACAGAAGTCAATTTTTCTTTCAGAAAAAGATAATAAAAAATAA
This sequence comes from Candidatus Nanoarchaeia archaeon, assembly GCA_028691765.1. Taxonomy (GTDB): domain Archaea; phylum Nanobdellota; class Nanobdellia; order Woesearchaeales; family SKGA01; genus JAQUYS01. The sequence continues at coordinate 28,005 of JAQUYS010000002.1, forward strand.
AAATTACTTAAATTCATTTGAACGATTGAATCGTTTCTTCACAAAAGGTTTATCTCCGCTTTCTCCTCTGGGTCTTGGTCTTCTTCCATCTCTAGGTGGACCTCTTCTATCTTGAGAGTGTGCGGGTCGGTTTCCGAATTTTTTTTCTTCGGGAATTTTAAGTTCTTCTATGAATGGTTTTTCTTGTTTTTTAATTTGAACATTATATTCTCTTAAAACGTTTGAAAAATATTCATAATCTTTCTGGGAAAGTAAATTGATTATTTCTCCACTCTTTCCTGCTCTTGCTGTTCTTCCAATTCTATGTATGTATTGTTTTGGATCTTGAGGTAAATCATAATTGTAAACGTGTGAAACGCTTGGTATGTCTAATCCTCTTGCGGCAACATCTGTGCAAACTAAAACGAAAGGTGTTGGTGATTTGAATTTTTGTAACACTCTTGTTCTTTGTGCTTGAGATAAACCGCCATGAATTCCTAATGCATCTATTTTTAATGAATTTAGATTTCTTGCTACAACATCGACATATCTTCTTGAATTACAAAAAACCATAACTAATCCTGTTTTTTCTTTTTGCAATAAATGAACTAATAACGAAAATTTTAATTTAGATTGTATGTCGTAATACACTTGATTCATTTTTTTAGGATCAACTAAATTACTTATTGTTATTTTTGTTGGGCTATTCATGAATTTTTTTGATATTTGTGCGACTTCTGGCGGAATTGTTGCTGAAAATAATAGCATTTGCTTTTGTTTTGGACATCTTCCTATGATTTTATTTACGTCATCTAAAAATCCCATATCCAGCATTCTATCTGCTTCATCTAAGACTAAATATTTTACATTGGTTAAATCGATAGTATTTCTTTCTAAATGATCCAATAATCTTCCTGGTGTTCCTACAACAATTTCAGCTCTTTCTAATTCTTTAAATTGTTGATTGATTGAAACTCCACCATATATTGCATTTACTTTTAATCGAGATATTGTTCTTAAAACTCCTTGTATTTGTTCTGCAAGTTCTCTTGTCGGTGTTAAGATTAAAGCTTGTATTCCTCCTTTTGAATGGCAATTTTGCAATATTGGTGCTCCGAATGCGATTGTTTTTCCTGATCCAGTTGCACTTCCAACTATTACATCTTTTCCTTCTAAAACTAGAGGTATTGTCTTTTCCTGTACGTCTGTAGGTTCTTCAAAACCTAATTTGTTTATGTGGTCTAACATTTCTTTATTTAGACCTAGTTCTATAAATTGTTTCATTTTATTCACTTGTTTAGAAATAGATAAATTTGTTAAATTGTTATTTTTAAAAAAACAAACTCCAAGGTTAATAAAACTTTATTTATTAACATCGTATTTCTTTATAAATGTAGATATTTTGTTTCCTTTATAAACCTATGTTTTGTTTTATTCTATATATTCAGAAATTATTGTGATTAGTTTATCTTTGTTTTTCAAGGATTTTATTTCTTCAGCCAAATCTTTTAATTTTAAAACATCTTTAATCCATAATGAAAAATCGTTTGGAATGGAAGTTATATGGTGATTAAAAGTTGTTTCATCCATATCTTTTAGAAACGTCAATAATTCATGTATTGAACTAACTTTTGCTCCATTTTTTAATTTGAAATATAATTCTGGATGAATCGGACCATGAAGTTGTTTTTTTTCTAAGTTTTTTAATCTATCTTCAACTTTAGATAAGTATCTTAAGAATTTTTCATTATCTTTTCTCTCTTGTTCTATTTTGTTTTTTAAGGAGTTCAGTTCAGATTCTACTTCTTTTTTTAGATTTACTTTTACTTCGTATAAAAAGTCTTCAAACTTTTTAGAATCTGGTGTTGGTTGTTTTGATAATTTTATGAATTTCTCTTTTAAAGAATCTTCCATTTGTCTCCCCGTTGTTGATTAACTTTTTAGTCTATTTAAATATTTCGATTAAGTTTAAATAGTTTTCATTTGTACATTTTGTTATGATTATTACTATTTGTGGTGATTTAGGCTCTGGAAAAAGTACTGTTGCGAAGATTTTAGCTTCTAAATTAGATTTTAAAAGAAAATCTGTCGGAGATTTCATGGGAGAACTCGCTTTGAAAAGAGGATTAAGTCTTAATGAATTGGGAGAAATAGCTAAACACGATGGTGGCGAGATAGATGCAATTTTAGATGAAGAACAAAGAAAGTTAAAAACGTCTAAAGAAAACATTATTTTTGATTCTCGTCTTGGATGGTTTTTTGTTCCTGATTCATTTAAAGTTTATTTGAAAGTGGATATTAATGTTGCAACTGAAAGAATTTTTAAAGATCATCGAGAAGATGAAAAGGAAAATGTTTCATTGGAAGAAACTAAAAAAAATATTATACTCCGAACAAATAATAATCTTGAACGATGGGACAACCATTACAAATGTGGAAGATATGATGATCCTAAACATTTTGATTTAATCATAGATACTACGAATATTTCTGCTGAAGAAGTTGCTGAAAAAATTATTGAGAAATTAAGAATTTAATAATTCTTTAAGTTTAGAAACAAATAAAATTGTTTTTAATTTTAAATCTTCAACTTCAGCTTTATCAAAATGTATTTTTGTTGAATAAGACGCATCTTCTCGTTTATTTTTTGTTTCAACATAGAATAAAATATCGTGATAATCCAATAAATTTGAAAATAACTTAAAGTCTTCTTTCGATAGTTCTTTATCATAATACTCTTTTATTAAAATAACTAATGTTGCAAGGTGGTTTTTTGAAGCATATCCTTTGTATACTGTTGCTGCTAAAGCACAATGATAACAAGCATAATAACAACCAACAACAATCCAATCGGAAAATTCAATATTTTGTTTTTGAATAAATCTTAAGTTATGTTCTGTTTTTGCTAAATGTCCTTTAATCTCTTCATCATCTATGATTTGTTTTTTTATTTTTTCAGATAATAAAAATTCCTTGAATTTTTTGTCTAAATTTTCTTTTGAAAAAAGTAAATTCAAATCATATTCTTTCATTATTTAAAACCTCATAATAATAATTCTGATTATAGACTGGATAGCCTGAAAAAATTGCAGATTGTATTACATGATCTCGTTTCATTTTTAGTTCTTCAATAAATTCTTTATAAGTAATTTGAAATGTACTTATATTCATACTTGTTAAAGCACAAACTTCTTCTTCAGAATTTTTTGGATTTATTTTTGTATTTGTAACTAATAAAATATCGATGTCGGATTTTTGAGTAAATGTTTCTTTTGCTGTTGAACCAAATAAAATTACGAATACGGGCATTTGGGGTAAATTTTGAATGTATGTTTTTATTGCATTTTTTCTTAATAAGGGTAGAGAATTTAATTTTTTTAAATCAAATAAAGAAAATATTTGTGGGAGTTTTTCTTTGGATATTTTAAATTTTTTTAAATTTCCTTCTTTTTCAAAAATTAAAATTTTATCTTTCAACAATGTGTTTAAATGTCTTGATAAAGGACCTTCTTTTAAATTTATTTGTCTTGAAAGCTCTCTTAAGTGTATGGATTTATTTTTATTAGCATAAAAACATTTAAATATTTTTTCATATGTTTGGTTTATTATTGTTCTCATTTTTAAAACAATTGTTTCAAATTTTGAAACATTTATATAGTTTTCGTTTTTTGAGTAGGATTTTGAGAGTAATTTGTTCATAAAACTAGTTTAATAAGAACTGTTATTTATAATCGAGTGAAGAATTTCCGGAAAGTTTCCGGCAAAAAATCAATTCTCGAAGAAGGCTTTGTAAAGTAAATATGCGCAATAAATATCTACTTTTGAAGTAACTTCGCATGGTGAATGCATTCCCATTACACAAGGTCCTACATCTACGCAATCCATTCCATATTTGGACATAAACATTGCTATTGTTCCGCCGCCACCAATATCGATTTTTCCTAGTTCTCCTATTTGATGAGGGATTTTATTTTGAACTAAAATTTTTCTTATGAAGTTCATATATTCTGCACTTGCATCATTTGAAGAATATTTTCCTCCTGAACCACCATATTTTTCTATTGAAACTCCTCTTCCTAAATGTGATGCATTGTCTTTATCGTGTACTTCTTTGTATATTGGATCCATGGCTGCAGTTACGTCTGCAGAAATTGAACGAGAATTTTCAAATAATTTTCCTGTTCCTATTTTTAGATTTGTTTTTTCTATATATTCTTGAGCGAAATTTTGTAGTATGAAACTGTCTGCACCTACGTCTCCTGCTGATCCTATTTCTTCTTTGTCTACGAAAAAAGTTATGGCTGTGTTTTTTGTTTGTTTTGTTTTTAATAATGCCATTAACGATGTGAATACGCACACTTTATCATCTTGTCCATATGCACCTATTAATGATCTGTCTAAACCTATGTCTGTGGGTTTTAATGATGGAACGAAGCTAAATTCTGCGAATCTAAAATCTTCTTCGGATACGTGGTATTGTTCTTTTAATATTTTTAAAACGTTGAGTTTTATTTGATTTTTTGTTGCGTTTTCATTAATAGGAATGTTTCCAAAAAGTATTCTTAATTGTTCTGCTTCGACTACTTTCCTACCAACTTTCTCCATTTGGTCTCTTGCTAAATGAGGAAGTAAATCTGAGATTATAAATTTTGGTTCGTCTTCTTTTTCTCCGATACTTAAAATTATTTTTTCTTTTTTGGTGTAGACGATTCCTTGTAAGGATAATGGAAGATTAACCCAATGATATTTTTTTATTCCTCCATAATAATGTGTTTGTAATAGGGCTAATTCTGAATCTTCATATACTGGGTTTGGTTTTAGATCCAATCTTGGTGAATCAGTGTGACTTCCAATTATGTTTAATGAATCTAATTCTTCTCCAACTATTCCTGCTATGATTACTTTTTCTTTTATTAATTTGTAAAATTTGTCTCCTTTTTTTAAGTTCTTAATTAAATGAAATTCTTTAAAATTTTGTTTTTTTAATGTTGTGAGTATGTTTTGAATGCATGCTCTTTCTGTTTTACTTTCTGAAAGAAATTTTTTGTAAGATTCTGTAAATTTAAATATTTCTTCTTTGTTTTTGAAAGAATTCCACGCAGAATTATGTTTCATCAATAGATTGTCTTGTTTCGCCATAAAATTCAAATTTCTAACAAATTTATAAAATCTTTGAAATTTGGGTTAGCAAAAGCTTTTTAAATAAAAGGGCGATTCTTGAGCTTGTGGACTCGTGGCCTAGCTTGGATAAGGCGACAGCCTTCTAAGACCTTATTTGGTTAACGGAGCAAGCTGTAGATCGAGGGTTCAAATCCCTCCGGGTCCGCCATTTATGTTATTCTTTATAGTTGGATGTTATTAGATGTAGTTCTTCGTGACACGGAGGTAGGGAACAAAGTGAGTGTTTCTTTGGGTCCGCCACATATTCTTAGTTTTGATTTAGAAGGACACGGAGGTAGGGAACAAAGTGATTTTAAGACATAAAATGAGCTATTTTTTCTGTGTTTTTGAATTGTTCCAATATTATTTTTATTATTGCTGTAAGAGGTACTGCTAAGATCATTCCTCCAACACCCCATAACCAATGCCAGAAGAATAATGAAACTATTATTACTAAAGGAGACATTTTGAGAACGGAACCTTCCAACATAGGTTCTAATATGTTACCGAACACGATTTGTACTGTTGTTAAAACTATTGTTAAAGCTATGAATGGATACCCCCAACCTGTTTCTAAAAAATAAATTAGAGCGACTAAAACTACTGCGAAAATTGAACCTATATTTGGTATGTAGTTAAATAAAAATATGATTATTGCTAAGGATACGGCAAATTCTGAATTAAAAAGATGTAATGCCAATAAACTAAATAATGCAGTTCCTAAACTTATACTTGTTTTAGTCCACAAGTATTTTCTTACACTTTCTTTGGTTTTATTTATTGTTTGAGTAATGCTTTCTTTCTTTTTTTCAGTGTATAATTTTCCTAATTTACTTCCTAATGAATTGTAGAAAGGAACTATGAATATTAAGAATATTATTATTAACATTATTTCATACATAATTCTTCCAGTTGTTTGTAATACTGGTGTTATTAATTTATTCATATTTTGTAGATTTATTAATTCTTCAAGTTTTATTGTTTGTCCTGTAAATTCTAATTTTGATGAAAATGATTGAGATAAAGAAGTTATTTTTGTTTGATAATCAGGAAGATGTTTTGAAATTTGGTTTGCTTCGGAAACAACTATGGATGTTAAGGATATTAAAATAACTAATAATAGCATAATTGTTATTGTGAGTATTATGTATGCAGGAATACCTATTTTTTTGGAATATTGAACTAGGGGGGTAAATAAAACTGCCAGGATGATTGCAAATGCTAACGGTCTTAGGAATGAAGAAAAGACTTTTAATGTTATGATTACTAAAAATAAAGTAATAATTAAGCTAGAATACTCTACTAACTCAGTCTTTCTCACCATGTATTACTTGGGGAATTACTTATTTAAATAGGTTTCCACCAGAATTGGAAGAATTTAAAAAATAAACTGATTAACTTTAATTCATGGATATTAAATTTGAATTTGTTAATTCACCTAAAAAATTGGATGAAGCTTGTTCTGAATTGCGAAAAGAGGATATTTTGGGTATTGATTTGGAATGTGAAAACAATCTTCATTATTATGGTGTGCGGATTGCTTTGATTCAAATTTCAAGTAAAACTAAAAATTATATTTTTGATACTATTGGTTTGTTGAATATTGATCCTTTGATTAAGATTTTTGAAAATGAAAAAATAGTTAAGATTTTTCATGATGTTTCTTTCGATTTTCGTATGTTGACTATGCAATACAATTGTGTTCCTAAGAATGTGTATGATACTCAACTTGCTGTGGCTTTGCTTGGTTCTGCTCAAATGGGTTTGGGGGAGTTACTAGAAAAGTATTTTAGTGTTAAAAAGGAATGTAAATTTCAAATGGCTGATTGGGTTAGAAGACCTATTTCTGAAGATATGTTGGAGTATGCAATTCATGATACGTTACATTTAATTGAATTGAAGGAAATTTTAGATGAGGAGTTAAAAAAACAAGGAAAGTTAGCTTGGGCTCATGAAGAATTTAAGAACTTTGAAAAGAAGGATTGGACTTATGTTCAAGGAAGTTTTGAAGATATACGTGGAATTAAAGCTTTAAGTGATAAGGAAAGGGCGGTTGCATTCGAGATATATAAATTAAGGGAGAAGTTGGCTGAGAAAGTTAATCGTCCTATTCATTTTGTTGTGGGAAATAAGTTGTTGTTGGAATTAGCATTACATCCTTTGAAGACTTTAAAGCAATGGAAAGATATTAAAGGAGTTCATCCTATTGTGCGATTAAAGGCGAATGAGTTTTTGGTAGCGACTTTGAAGGGTTTGAATAAAGAGTATAAGATTGAAGTTGAGAAACGGAAAAGATATAATCAAACTCAAATTGATATGTTTACTTCTTTGAATGAAATTAAGGAAAAATTATCTGAAAAATATAAGATTCCTTCTCATTTAATTATGAATAAAGAGCAAATGAAGAAGATTGTTTTGGAAGGGAATTATAATTGTTTATCTAATTGGCAAAGAGAATTAGTTGAAACAATTAATAAATAAAAAATGGTTAATAATTCTTAGCGAAATAAATTTTATATTTAGCTTTTTCACCGCAACAAACACATTTGGAATTTGGTTCAGGTTTGTCTTCTCCTGTTGGCCGACATCTTGTTGTTGCTCCGCCTGTATCTGTTTTGATTTGTTCTTCACACTCTTTGTTTCCACAATGATGTGCTAAAACTAATTTCTTTTCTTCTATTGCGTTCTTTAATTCGTCATATGTGGTGGCTTTTGTTTTTCTTTCTTCTACTTTTTTTCTAGCCTTTTCCAGCATTTCTTTTTGTATTTGTTTTAGTTTTTTATCTACAAAAGCGACTAAATCATTTAATGGTACAATTTCTTTTTGTCCGTTAAATCTTGAAACTACGACACAAGATTGTTTTTCTAAATCTTTTGGTCCTAATTCTATTCTTAATGGAACTCCTTTTAATTCCCATTCGTTGAATTTGAATCCAGGGGATTTATCTGCTCGGTCATCTAAGTGTGCATTGAATTTTTTTAATTTTTTATGAATTTCTTTTGCTTTCTTCATAACTTCAGGAGATTTATCTTGTGCAATTGGAACTATAACTGCTTTTATTGGTGCCATTTTTGGAGGTAGGACTAATCCTTTATCATCTCCATGCACCATAACTAATGCTCCTAAAAGTCTTGTTGAAAATCCCCAACTGGATTGCCAAGGTGTATGTTCTTCGCCATCTTCACCATGAAATGAAATGTTAAATGCTTTTGCGAAACCTTGTCCTAAATTATGTGAGGTTCCTGATTGTAATGCTTTTCCATCAGGCATAAATGATTCAAAGGTATATGTTCTTATTGCTCCCGGAAATGTTTCTTTTTTGGATTTTATTCCTGTGATTGCAGGTATTGCTAAAAGTTCTTCAGACATTTTTGCATATTCTTTGAGCATCATTTTAGTTTCTTTTTCGCATTCTTTTTCTGTTGAATATACGCAATGTCCTTCTTGCCATAAGAATTCTCTTGATCGTAAAAATATTTTTACATCGCTAATTTCCCATCTAACTATGTTTGCCCATTGATTTATTCGCAGGGGCAAATCTCTATGTGAACGAATCCATTTTGAATAGGAGTCATACATTATGGTTTCTGATGTTGGTCTTATTGCTAGTCTTTCCTCGTTATCTGATTTTGTTGAAATCCAAGCTACTTCAGGTGCAAAACCCTCCACATGTTGTGCTTCTCTATGAAAAAATGATTCTGGTATGAATAATGGAAAATATGCATTTTGAACATTTAATTTATTTAATCTTTGGTTAAAATAATCCACTATTGATTGCCATAATGAATATCCTAATGGACGTATAACTGCACAACCTCTAACTACAGAATAATCTGCAAGTTCGCTTTTAACAACAACTTGAGAATACCATTCTGGCATGTTCTCTTCTTTTTTGACAGTTATACCCATTTCGTTTGCCATTATTTGCACCGTTTTATATGTGGAGTTTGAGCTTATTTAAATATATATTCTTTAAAATGGCAATGTTTTTAAATTTATGCTTGTGCTTAAAGTTATATGGCTACAGAATTAAATTCTTTTTTAGAGAAACACAACTTACCTAGTTTGAATGATTTGGAAAGTGAACTTGGTCGATTACATATTGATGATGAAGATATTATTTTATTTTTAATTAAGAAATTGAGTGATAAAGTTAATGTTTATATTGATTTTTTAAGTGATCGATTACAACCTGATTCTGATTTGATTTCTATGCAAGAAGCGAATATGTTTGATGGAAATGAACGAAAGGAAATGTTTTATTTGTTGAAGAACATAATTTATCAAGACAGAGTATTTATGAAAATTAATTTGAACGGAACTGAGGGAGATAAGATTAATTATTTTAAAGAATATTTTAATAATTGGTCTGTATTAAAATTAAAATTGGTTCCTTTTGTTCAAAAAGCAATAAATGTTTGGAAATTAAAAGATGATGATGTTAAATTTGAGGCGTATTTTGGATGAATAATTATATTATTTTTGGTCCACCTGGTAGTGGAAAGGGAACTTTGTCTAATTTGATTTCTGCTAAATTGAAAATTCCTCATATTTCTCTTGGGGAAATTTTGAGAAAGAGGGCAACTAAAAAGGATTCTTTGAGTAAGCAGATTTCTCAAGTTATTGAATCAGGAAATTTGTTGCCTGATGAATTAGTTAATAAAATTTTAGCTAAACGATTTGAATTAAAAGATGTTAAGAAAGGTTTTATTATTGATGGTTATCCTAGACATGTTGGTCAAGTTGATTTTTTGCTTGGTTTGACTGAAATAGATCGTGTTGTGGTTTTAAAAATTCCTGAAGAAGATATAATTTCTAGGTTAAAGGGTAGGAGAATTTGTCCTAAATGTGGTGCAGAATATCATATTACTGCAATACCTCCTAAGGTTAAAGGAATTTGTGATAAGTGCGGGACTAAATTAATTAAGCGTTCTGATGAAAACAAAATAAAACATAGATTAGAAGTTTATCATAAGGAAACTGAACCAGTTATTAAATATCTTAAGAAAAAAGGGATTCAAATTAAATTTGTTCCTGGTGGATGGGATTTGAAAACTGAAAATGAAAAAATCATCGATAAATCTATAAATTAATTTTCTAGAGAAAGTTTGTTTTTCGTTAAAATACTTTTTATGACTATTGTTGCATAACTTCCGCTTCCTAATTCGAATTTTAATTTTTGTTTTTTCTTTTCTGTAAATTCTTCGTCATCTTCTGGCGGAAATAATTCTAAATTTTTTACTTGGAAAAATGCATCTCTTTCTCCTCCTTCTAAGGAAAATTCGGGAAGGCTTTTTATTAAGAAATCTCTTGCAACTATATTTTTTGTTTGAAGTAAATCTTCGTATCCTTCAGTCATATAGCCTATTAAAGGTAATGAATTTATTGGGGGGTAGATGTCTGCGAAAAGCATTTTTCCTTCTGAATAATTTAATTCATATGTTTGTTTTGTGAATTGGTTTATTTTTTGTGATAATAATTCGTTAAAGAAATAGCTTTGTACTGAGTGTATGAAAAAAAGTGTTGTTTTTTTTGGAAGTATTTTTAATGCACCTATAAAATCGTTTGGATGTTTTTGTAAATGTTCTTCTATTTTTTCTTTGAAATCTCCATCGGTTTGTGAAAGTAAGTTTATTGCTTCTTTGAAGTTTTTTTGTATTAAAAATAACCCTATTTGTAGGTTTGCTGTTGAAAATCTTTGTTCATCAAAATAATTCGGAATTAATAATTCGTTTGTTTCTTTTAGAGTTATGTCTTGAGGTAAATCTCGTAAAACTATTTCGAATTCATTCCCTTCTAAATCGCCCAATTTCATTTCTGTTTTTGTTGTTCCAACATATTCTAATTCTATATCTTTTAATTTTAAGTTATCTATTTTTTCTTTTGAACAATTTTTTATTGAAATATATTGGTAAGTTATTCCATTTTTATCTTTGGTTCCTGCGTATGAGATGAATTTTCTTGGTAAATGCAAAGATCTTGTTAATTGCATTACTGCTCTTTCGGTGGTGTAGTTTGTTTTCTTCAATAAATATATTTTATGAGGTCCTTCTTCTAAATTTATATTTGTTTTTTCTTTGACTATGAAGTCTTGAAGTAAATGTTTTATTTTAACCATTCTATTTGAAAAATAGTAAAAGTTTTTAAAGTGTTTGTATTTTATATATTTGTGGACTTGTAGCCTAGTATGGAAACGGAATGCAGGAAACAGAATTCAGAAGGCGGTTTCTGCGTTTTTGTATAAATAGGGCGACAGCCTCCTAAGCCGGAATGCAGTATTTGGAATGCAGATTGCTGTATTCGGTTAACGGTGTAAGCTGTAGGTCGGGAGTTCAAATCTGTGTTCTGTACAGTGAATTCAGAATGCAGGGAAATTCTTCCCAAGTCCGCCATTTTTATTAGTAATGCTTATAAATTATCTATAATTATTCTATGTAGATGGAAAACATTAAACGAAACTCAGTTATTGCTTTATTTATACTTATTGGAATTAGTTTATTAATTTGGACTTTTAAACAAATTTCTTTTGAAGAAATTAAAAAGGTATTTTTTTATAGTGAACATAAATATGTTTTATTGTTTGTTTTATTCTCTTTTTTGATTATATTTTTACATACTTATCGTTGGAAAATTATAATTGGAACTGTGGGGCACAATATTTCGATTTTTAAACTACTTAGTTATAAGATTGCTGGTATGAGCGTTAGTTTTATCACTCCTGGTGCCAAAGTTGGAGGAGAACCTGTTAGAGCTATGTTATTGCAAAAACACGGTATTGCATTTCATAAGGGCTTATCTACTGTAATTACAGACAAAATTGTGGATTTATCTAGTCAGGGAGTGTTGTTTGTTGTAGCCGCAATTGTTGCGATTACTACTGTTGCAATGCCTAAAGATATGTTAATTTTACTTATTATTACAACACTATTTTTTGCTGGAATGATAATCTATGTTTATTATCAAATATTTAATGATCGAAATTTATTTTTGCGTTTGTTTAGAAAATTAAAAATGAATAAATTAAAAATTTTTAAAAATACTGAAAATAAAATCATCGAATTTGAAAGAATAATTGTTAAATTTCATAAAGAAGATAATAAAGAATTTTATCTTGCTATGATTGTAACTATGCTTGCTTGGATACTTATGTTTGGTGAATATTATTTCGCTTTAATGATTTTGAATCAATTTGGAGTTTCAGTAATGCAAGTGTTCATGATTATTACTATGATGGGTGCGGCTTATCTTATGCCTGTTCCTATGGCTTTAGGTGTTTTTGAAGCAGGACAAGTTATGATTTTCAAAATACTTGGGCTTGGTGCAGCAGTAGGTATTGGTTTAGCAATGGTTATTCGTGCCAGAGATACTTTGATTTGTTTAATTGGTTTGAGTATTTTGGGTTTAAATGGTTTGAATTGGAAAACTATAAAGAAGAAAGAAGAATTATTTTAGTTGTTCGGAAACCAATTTATTTATTTCTTTTCCATCTATTTTACCAGCATATTTGAGCATTATTTTTCCCATCAATGCGCCTTTAGGTAAATTTTTATTTTGAGAAATCATTTCTTTTATTTCTTTTTCAACATCTTTTATGGATAATGGTTTGTAATTTTCGTAATTTATTTCTTGATCTTTTATTAGTTTTAATAATAATTCGGGTATGGCTTCTTTGGTTATTTGATTCTTATTTAATTTTGAAAATAATTTGTGTGCATATTTTTTTACATCTATTTCTTCATTGTATTTCTTTTTGATCATTGACGGAAATGAAAAATAATAATCTAACATATATGCGGGTTTTATGTTGGGATAAGTTTCTGCTAAACTTGTTAAATCAATTTCTTCTTTAATTAATTTTTTTGCTATGTCTTCGGTTAAATCGAATTTGGTTTGTAGTTCTTTTATTCTTTCTGAAAGTAATTTTGGTAAAACTATTTTTGATGGATCTATTTCTATGGATTTTAAATCTGTTTCTGGATACATTCTTGAAGATCCGGGCATAGGTCTTAAATAACTAGATGTACCGTCCGGTCTTGCCATTCTTACGCATTTACGTAAAGATAAGTCTTGAGCTCTCGCAATTACTTTTTCTATTGCTTTTTGTGCTATTAACTTGGAGTCAGATAATATTATAAATGCGTCATTTTCTTTACATGAAAGTTTTTTTGCAATTAAATCTTTTTCTTCTTGGGTAATTCCGTAATTTGGAAGTTCATCTGAATGGAATAGTCCTTTCACACCCATTGTTTTTGCGTGGTCGGATAATTCTGAGCCAAATCGTCTTCCTGGTTGTACTTCAAATCCAATTAAGCCTGAAAAGTTTTGGAGTTGTATTCCTAGAACGCATCCTTCTTTTTTTGAAAGTCCTTGTTGAATTACTTTTGAAGAAGAATTTTTTAATTCTTTAGAGAGATCAATTACATTTGTGTTTACTTTTGCTTTTCGTTTTTTTAATTCTTGAAATAAATTTAACATATTTTTTTGTCTTATTGATTCATATTCAACTATTGTTGGAATTAATTTTAAATCTTGGGCTCCTTTTATTTCAACACGAACTCCTTCTTTTATTGAAACATTAACATCTTGTCTTATTGTACCTAATCCTCTTTTGACATTTGGAAAACTTCTTAGAATCGTACCTATGAATTCGGCGGTTTCTTTTACTTGTAAAGGCGTTTTTAAATCTGGTCCTGTTGCAATTTCTATTAAAGGTATTCCTAATCTTGAGAGATTGTATTTTTTATTTTCTGGAGTTTCTTCAATTATTTTTGCGGAATCTTCTTCTAAACAAACGGTTTCAATTGTGATTTTGCTGTTTTGTTCTAAAAGTCCGTCTGTTGCAATTAAGGTTGTTCTTTGAAAGCCTGATGTGTTTGAACCATCTATGACAATTTTTCTCATAACTTTGACTTTGTCTGGAAAAGTCATGTTGAATATTTTTCCTAATCCTAATGCTGTATTTAGTGCTTCTTGATTTAAATTTTGTGGTGGTGCTTCGTCTAATTCAACCAAACAAGTTGTATCGTTATATGCTTCATATGTGAATTGTTTTTCTTTTTTACTTTCTGCTTCTGCGGCTAAATCGGTTTTTCCTAATTCTCCTGTGGAGGCTCTTAATTTTCGTTTTATTATGAAATCAGGTTTATCGTCTCGAATAGTTGTCGGACAAGAACAAAATAGTTTTTTTCCTTCTAGTTGTTGATGTATTTCTAATCCAGATTTTAATCCTAAGGAGGAAAGTTCATCTTCAGTTAGTCTTTGTATAGGTTGTAGTTTATTCATTTTCTTCAAAGGAGAAATACTTTTCTGGATTTAATTCTCCAACTATGTTTGTTAATAGTAGTTGTTTAATGTCTTCTTTTTTTGCTGTGGATAATAAATATGCTAGTTTTATGAAAGCAGTTTCGGTTATCATTGTTGAATTGTGTCCTACTACTCCGGCATCTTCTATCATCCTTAAAGGAGAATATACTGTGAGATTAACTGCACCATGTATTGTTTGTGTAGACATGATGATGGGCATGGTTTTTGCCAGAATTTGTATTGATTTTAAAATTTTGTTGTGTTCTTTGCTTTCTTTATCTGAAGCAATTACGGGGAAATGTCCAAATCCTGATCCTGCGAGTACTAATCCATCGAATTTTTTATACGCATCTAATTCTTTTGCGTAAAATTGTGGATGTGAATATACTAGTCCTATTTTTAGGTTTTCTTTGAATAGAGGTAGTGTTTTTGGAATTTCTTTTTGCATGAAAAAAGAGTATTCTTTTAACATAGTTATGCTTTTTGAACTGTAATTAACTTCTGCGACTTTATCTTCATTAATTTGTTTGAATGCATCTCTTCTTGATGAATGCATTTTTCTCACATTGACTCCATGTAGGATGTCGCATGTACCATCAGAGGATGTTGAATGCATGCAAACAAAAACTCCTGGTATGAATTTATTTTCTAGAAAATATGCTGCGTTTGTTAAGTTATCTTCTGCATCTGTGCTTGGTCTATCACTACTTCTTTGTGAGCCGACCACAATTGTGCTTATTGGTAAGTCTTTTAACAGGAATGCTAATGAAGCTGAAAGATAATGTAGAAAATCTGTTCCTGAGGTTACAATAAATTTAGTTTGTCCTTTTAAAGCTCTTTTGTGTATTGCTTGAGCTATTTGATTGAAATGGTGAAATCTGAAATTGTCTGACATGATGTTTCCAATGAAATGTGACTCTATTTTCGAGATTTCTTTTAGTTTAGGGAATAGGTTGATAAGGGTGTCTGGATCAAAAGATGCTATTACTGCTCCTGTTTTATAATCTACTTTTGAGGATATAGTTCCTCCTGTATGTATTATTACTACGCTTTCTTTATTGAATGAGAGGGGTTGTTTTGACTGTGATTTGGATTTTTTTGGTTTGGATATTAAAGTTAAATCTGATATGTTTTCTTTTTTAAAACTTAAAGTGTATCCTGAGGAAAGTTTTAGAACTTTTGAATCTCCTTCATCGGCTAGAAGAGTTCCTTCATAGGTTTTGTTTTTTGTCGTCAATTTGACTTGGCTGAATAAAGGTATTGTTTGTTTTACCATAACGATATTAAATAAGAGCAGAAACTTATAAATTTAACTGAATTTTTAGAAAAAAAAGAAAAAATAACAAAAAGGATTAAACTAATATCCTATATCAAAGATTTATTTTTTCTTTGTAGTAGCTTTTTTAGCAGCTTTCTTTGCAGGCATGGCGGACACCCCCTTCTTAGTAGATTTCTTAGCTTTACGCTTAGAGTTTGAAACCTTTTTTGCACTACTTTTTTTTGGTTTGATTTGTTTTTCTTGAACTTTTTTTGGTTTTCTTAAGAAAATGAATGCTAAAGTTCCCGCAACAACACCTGTTACTACTCCTGCTATTCCTATTGCTTTTTTATGTTTTTTCACATAATCTTTTATTGCCATTAACACACCTTTTAATTTAATGCATTATTTTTGTTTCTCGTGTTTATAAGTTTTTTTATTTGTGTTAGAACTCTTGAAGCGTTTGAATTAATTTTGATGCTAAGAAAGAAGTTTTATTTTCAATGTCTTTTTTTGGATTGACTTCAACGATGTCTATTAATTTTATGTTTTTGGTTTGGATTATTTTTTGGAGTATGTTGAAAAGATCTTTTTGTTTGAATCCGTTTGGTTCGGCATATCCTGTTCCTGGTGCAATGTCTGAATCGAAAACATCTATGTCTATGGAAAGGTAAGTTGGTTGGTCACAGAAGGAGATTAATTGTTGGGTGATTGTGTTTAAATCTTGGGATTTTATGTCGCTCATGTAAATGCAATGGATTAATTTTTTGCATATGTATTCTGTTTCTATTTTATCTGAATTTCTAATTCCAACCAGAAGTATGTTTTGTGGGGGGATTATTTTTTTTTCTATTAATACTTTGAGGTAATCTTCGTGTGTAGGTGGGACAAAGTTGTTCACTAAGTCTGGATGTGCGTCGAATATTAAAAGTTTAAAGTCTTTGTTGTTTTTTGAAAATCCTTTTACTGAAGGATATGTTATGGAGTGGTCCCCTCCTAAGAGTATTGCTTTTTGATTTAGGTTTGAGATGAAATTTTCTATGTTTTTATGGCTTAGAGAGATGTTTGATTCTTCGACAGGTATTTCTTCTATTTGAAAGGAAGCGGCGTCTAAGAAAGAAATTATTTTATTCGGTGCTTCGTTTGAGCCATTCCCTTTTCCTAATCCTCCGCCACTAAAGGGGATTTTAATTAGTTTCATTTTAGTTTTGTTGGGATTTCTTCTAAATCACAAAAGCTTGTTGTAAAATTATATGCTCCTGCATTTAAGAATGTTATGGTATCTCCTACTTTGGGATTGTTTAGATATACTTTGTATCTGAAGAGATCCAATGAACATGGTGTGAGTCCTTTTATGATGTAATGATTTCCCGTTTCTTGTTCTCCTTTTACTAGTAATTTTACAGGTACTATTAAGGCGTCCATGTCTGAATTATATACTGAAGCGTTAACTATTATGGTGTTGCTGTGTATTGCGATTATTTGTGTGTGTAGTTTGACTGCCGGAGCGGATATGTATCTTCCGGGTTCAATCATTAGTTCTATGTTGTTTTTATTTAGGAACGATTTTAATTCTTGGATTTTTTTAAATATTGAATCAAATACTTTTATGTTTGTGTTGGCGTATTCTGAAGGAAGTCCTCCTCCTATGTTTAATATGTCTATGTTGTTAAATATTTCTTGGGAAAAGGTGTTTTGAAGTTCATAGGCTAAATTCCACTCAGCCATGTTTTGTGTTTTTCTGTGAAAATGTATTCCTAGTTTGTCTATATTTTTGTGATTTTTTAATTCTTGGATTTTTTGTGAGATTATGTTTGATTCCATTCCAAATACGTAATATTTTTCGGTTTTTATTGTGTTTTCTTTTAATTTCATTCTTAATAGAAGTTGTATTTTGATGTTTGTTGAGGTTATGTATTGAATTAGAATTTTTAAATCTGTTTCGTTGTCGACTATGAATTTTGTAATATTTTGTGTTGTTAGTTGGTTTAATTCTTCTTGGTTTGTTCCTTGTTATAGAAATATAACTCTTGATTTATCTTTTATGTGTTTTAACTCGTTTTTGAAGTGTATGCTAAATTGTGAGTTTGTATTTTCTTCTAATATTGGGGTGATTAGAGGATTTGTTTTGGAAGAATATGATATCTTATCTACATATGGTTCTAAATATTTGTATTGGTCTAAAATTATTTTTTTGGAAAGTTCGAAATAAGGAGTCATAGTAAATTTTCCTCTTCTAATTCATCTAATGCAGCAATCATTGCTAAGGGGAATGTTATGGTTACGTCTCCTATGACTGTGGCTATATCGCTTTCGTCTTTGACTTTTCCCCAAGATTTAGCTTCTTTGGTTGTAGCTCCTGACATTGACCCGCTTGATGAATGTGCTGTTGTCATGTAAACTGCAAAATTTGCTCCTCCGTTTAGAAGTGTTGCTAGGATTGCATGATGTTTGGATATTGAACCACCTAGAGCGATGATTCCTTTTTTTTCATCGTGTGTTGTAGTGAAGAGAATATTTCCAAAATCTTTTATGGGGTCGATTATGAAATCTTTATGTTTTTGTTGGTATAAGTATAAATGAAATCCGAATGCTCCGTCTGTTATTGAAGGGCAGAATATTGGCACGTTGTTTTTTGCTGCTTGATATAATATTGAGTTTTCGTCGTTTAGTAAAAATCCCATTTCTTTTAATAATTCTGAGGGGGTCCAGATGGATTGTTTTTGATGAAGTTTATCTAACATAGGGAGGATAAGGTCTTCAAATTTCATGTAACTTTCGTTATTTATAGTTAGGTTTCCTACTCGGTTTATTCCTTTTTCGTGTAATTCTACGTCATCTGCTTGAAATGATGCGATTGTAAATTGTTCTCCATTTGCTTTCATTATATCTTCTTCTATTCCGCCTACGGTTGTGACGATTACTGAAGGTATTTTTAATGAGATTAATTGTGCGAAGAAGCCTCTTAAGCCACTTGTTACCATATTGGATGTGAAGGTTAGGAATATTTTTGCAGATTCCTTTTTCATTTTTACTATAACTTCTTTTGCATTGTTTAATTCTATACTTTGATAGCCTAGATTTTGGAATGAATTTACTAGGTCTTTTACTTTCATATCTTTTTTATATTTTAAATCTTTAACGAACATATTGGTTACCTCGGGTTTTAAAAAATTGAATTATGAACTAGTTGGAATAGAATTAACTTGACATCTTTACTCTGTTGTCTTGGTATGTGTTCATATTGTTGAGAATGGGTTTATGTTTATAAATATATTTAAATCAAATCTTCAGGTTTAAAATGAGGATGAATATCTTTTAATTGGTTGAAGTGTTTATCTCGCGTAATTAATATTGCATTATTATCTCTTGCAACGATTGCGTGTAAAACATCTCCTGTTGGTAAATTTCTTTCTTTTGCAATTAATTTTGCTTGTTGTTTTTGTTTTTCAGAAATATTTATTTTTATTAGATTATTTTTGAAAGGAGTCATCATACCATTTATTTCGGAAGTTGAATATCTTGTACTAAGTTCTTCCATTAAAAGAGTTGTAATTAATAAGGGGTATTGTTTTAATTTAATTAGAATGAATAATTTAGTTGCGAAAATCCACAAAGGTTCATTTTTGTAACCTTTTCTTTCTTCAATTAAATCCATCCAAATTGATGTGTCAATATAGTACGCATTCATAATTTAATGGTTTAATTCTACTGGTTAATATAATGATTTGAAGAATTTCCGTAAATTTTCCGGATAGCGTATAGAAATATTTATATATACATTGTATATACTATGGATATATGGTGACTGAAATGATAAGTTTGAAGCTAGAAGGAAACTTTTTGAAAGAGATTGATAAGGTTGTTCAAAAAGAAAATTATCACAATAGAACTGAATTCATTCGAAATGCTTTGAGAGAGAAAATAGATAAAGAAAAATATAAAGAAGCAATGGAAGAGATTAAAAAATCCATATTAGGAAAAGCTAAACGAAAAACTACTGAAGAAGAATATGAATATATGCGAGAAAATGCATATAAATTAATTTAAATCATAATTCCAGAACCCTAGTTTTCCGTTGATTTCTATTGGTTGTATTCTTTGGGGATTTTTTAGAATGAATCCGTACTTTCCCCAAGAGGAAGTTGCTTTGTGTTTATCTTGGTCTAAAGTGAAGTCGTTTGTTTCTTCGTAATTTTTTATGTTTGTGAGGGTTATTTTTCCTAGAATTTTTCCTGTTGGGAGATTTTCGTAGTTGAATTTTTTCATAGCTTCTTTATCTGGTGTTTTTGAGGCATGAATTAAGAATTCTCCTCTAAATTTTGTATTCCAAGTTCTGAGTTCAATGGTTTTCTTACCTGAGAGAATTAGTTCAACGTAAGGTTGTTTTATAGATAAAACCTTCATGTATGAAGGTGTTTAATCTAATTTATAAAATTAATTAAAAAAATTATTCTGTTAGTAAATCTAGAATTTTATCTAATTTTCGATTGATTTCTTTTAGGTCATCATTAGAATCATTTCTTGATGGTCTTGATGGTCCTTCTTTTCTAAAACAATCGCTACACAAAACTGGTTTTTCACCTGTTGGTTTGAATGGAAGTTCGCATCTTGAACCGCATTTATCGCATGTTGCTATATGTTTCTCAAAACTTCCTCTACCGCCACTACTTGGTCTACCTCTACCTGAGCTTCTTTCGCTACTTCTACTACTTGAGCCGTACTCACTTCTACTTCTTCCGGAACTTCGTCCAGAACTTCTACCTTCGAATGCCATTTTTTACCTTGTGGCTTTATTAAGCCTAAAGGGAATCCGTTTGTGTGTATATAAAGGTATGTTTAAATTTGACCTGTTTGGTTGTATTTTTCCATGAATTTTTCTACAACTACATTTGGAGCAAATCCTTTTTTTGAGCATGCTCTGACGAAATTGTCGTAAATTTCTTTATCTATTCCATATTTGATTTCAACTTTTGCTTGTTTTTTTAGACTTGCAGCCATAAGATCACCTTATAGAGTTAGTTTGATTGTATTTATAAGGTTAATTGAATTATTTTGTTAAGAAATTTATTTGTTGACTTGTGCATTTATGTCTGCTATTGTAGTTTGAATTTTTTCCATTAGGTTCTGTTGTCTTGTTATTTGCAATTTGTTATAATTGATGAATTTATCAATTCCTTTTTGCATTATGGTTTTCAGAGCTTCTTCTATGTTTGTTTGTATTAGTTTTCGTTCTTCCACCAACTGATTTAGAACACTTATATTGCAAGTTCCTCTAAAATACTCTTCTGTGTGTTCTGTGTACGTTTGCTTTATTTTAAAATAATCTCGCATATCTGAATCAAATGAATAATAAAAGGTATCAATTAATTTTTTATATTCTCTCGCGAACAAATGTTGAATTAATATTTTCTCATTTAGATTTTCTGTTTTTATTACTTCTGCCACATATTCTCTAGGTCCCCTTTCTTCATCGAAAGAAATATCGGGATGGTATAATCTTGAGACACCTTCAGGAGTCACAAATCCGAATTGAAATTTGTCATTTACAAAACTATCTAATGAGCCATAACGCTCTAAATCATAAAACGAACTGAATGATTCAACTAAATCGAATTTATTTGGATCTTTACCTAGTTTCTTGGAACATCTACGGAATTCATCCGCATAAATTGAACCGGAACCGTCGAAAATAATTTCTTCTCGTTCAACAAAATTGTGTTCTTTACTTACTGCTATTCTATATAGGAGAGGTTGCCCTGTTTCATGATGCCCTCCGACAAGAAATATTGCTGTTGAACCGCAAATATTTTTTTCTTTGGCTTTTTCAAATAATTCGTACACAAAATGATTTACTGGTTGAGGGTTGTTTGTTACTGAATTTATTGCTGTTTTTGCTAGATTTGGATTTCCGGCAATTACAACCAAGTTGTCGCCTTTATTATATAATTTTTGAACAGAATCATATTTTGTAGAGGTTTCTTCGACAGAACCCATGCTATCTGCGATTAGAAATATTTTGTCTCTGAAGCACATTCCCCCTATGTTTGTCATAAATGGTGAAAATTTGTTTAGATTTATAAATCTTTTCATCACTTATGAGTGATATTAAAAGTTTAATAAATTTCTACTTCTTTTTGATATTCATATTTGTTTTATTCTATTGTAGGCATTTTCATATTCTTGTAAGATTTCCGGAAATTGTTGAGGCGATTTTACATATGGAATTTTACCTCAAGCTAATGTGGAACCTGCTAAAGAATCGCTGAATAATTCAAAAATTTTCTTTAAACACACATATAATGTGCTTAATTGAAAAATGGAATTCTAATTGAACTTAAATGGATTAGGACTTAAACCATCAAATATTTATATAATGGTATAATTTTTATTTTCTTGTTTTCAACAATTAATTCGTCTTCTTCGTCTAAGGTTAGTATAATTCCTTCTTTTAATTTATATTCACTCATCGCTTCTAACAATCCATTAATTTCTCTTTGTTTGGTTTTTGTATCTTTTAAATTCTCGCATACTTGTATTGCTTCTTTTATTTTCAAACCTTCTCTTATTACAAAATCACATTCGAATTTATTTTTGTGATAATAAATATCTTTTCCATTTGATTTAAATTGAAGAAAAACCACATTTTCAATAATTCTTCCTAAATCTTTAGAAAAGGAAAATGCCAAGGTGTTTCTTAAGCCGGTATCAATAAAATATATTTTTCTTGGTGTTTGTATTTGTATTGTTTCTTTTACAGAATAAGAATATTTTTTCAATTGAAAAACAAGATATGCATTTTCCATTTGATTTAAATATTCTTTTACAGAATCTACTGAAATGCCTAATGCTTTTGAAATTTTATTGTAGCTAAATAAGGTTCCTATGTTTGTTGAACAAAATAAACCTAGATCGTTTAATTTTGATTCTTCTTTTATTTTTCCTAAAGATAATATATCTCTAAATAAGATTCCTTCATAATAATCCCTGTGTCTTTTTTCATTTATTACTTGATTCTCTTCTTTTACTACTTCAGGAAATCCACCAAATTGAATAAAATTTTGGAAGTTATGTTTTAATTCTTCTATGTTTGAGCTGGAAATATTTATATTTTTGAATTTTAAATATTCTTTGAAATCTACAGGAAATACTTCTATGTGAAAAATCCTTCCTGTAAGTAATGTGGCTGTATTTGATTTGAGCAAAGAATTATTTGAACCAGTTAAAATAAATTTAATATTCGGGTTGGTATCGTAAATTGCTTTTATTTGATTGTGCCAATTGTCGATTACTTGTATTTCATCTAAAAATAGATAAATTTTATTTTTTGGATTGGTTATTTCTTTAAATGTTGATAGAATATTTTCGATGGTTTTCAAACTATTTTCTATTGGAACATCAAAATTAAAATAACAAATATTTTCTTTAGGAACTTTGTTTTTTAACAATTTATTGATTAATTGGTACATAATTGTAGATTTTCCTGATCTTCTAACTCCCGTTAATAAAATAATCTCTTTTGAAGAAAGATATGTGGATATTTTGTTAAGATATGTTTCTCGATTTATGCCTAAAAAATTTTCTGAAATAGTTCCTTCAAAAGTCCAAGGATTTAATTTTTGAATTGTTTGTTTTAGTGTCATTATGTTGGTTATGTTGGTTTATTTATAAAGCCTTCGATTTGAATCGAAGGTTTAGGTGTAAAACTGTCGATTTGAATCGAAGGTTTGGATTTATTTACGATGGTTTAGTTGGTTTTAATTATTTGCAATGTGCTTTTGAGATTTTCTTTATAAAGGAAGTCAATATGATGACAAAAAGTCTGGAAAATATGGCATTATAATGCAAATATTTGTAAATTTTATTGCATCGTAGTGCAAAAAACCTTTTTAGTTCATTGGAAATTTTGATGGTGTTTTAGTTGTTACTGCTCAGTGGTT
>JAQUYS010000097.1 GCA_028691765.1 Candidatus Nanoarchaeia archaeon
ATTATTTTAAATCAACCAACATCCATTCTCTAAAAAAGTTATAAACTTTGGGAAATTTATTTATTTTTTCCAAGGTTTTTCTATATTTGTCCCTTAATTTTTTAGCTTCTTGATTAGATAAACCTTTTTTCATAACATAAGTTATTTTTGGCTCCAAAACAGTTCTTTCTTCTTCAAAAATATTTTCAATATCAAACTCGGCAAAATGAGAATAAATATAAGATTCTTTTTGCAAACCAAAAACAGAAGTAGAGATTAAATCAATATTCAACTCATTTCCCTTCAAGAAATCAATAGTTTCAATAAATTCATTTTCATTTTCAGTTGGAAAACCAAACATAATGTAGGTAACATTAGAAATTCCTACTTTTTTTGAATTCTCCAAAACTACATCCATATCTTTAACATTTGTCCCTTTCTTCATCAACTTTAAAATTCTGTCACAACCACTTTCAACACCCCAAATGATTAATCTTAAACCCGAATTAAATAAAATTTTTAAAGTTTCTTCATCAAATTCTTTCAAGGGTTTAAGTTGACACATCCATTTAACATTTAATGGCTTAATTATTTCAGCCAATTCCAATATTCGTTTTTTAGTAAACATATCATCAATAAAAAAAACAAACTTAGAATTAGATTTAATTATGCTTTGTTTAATATCTTCCAAATCAAACTCTTGATACATGCCTTTTCCATGATGAGTACAAAATGTACATTGTTGATAAAAACAACAAGTTGTAGTTTTAAGAGGAATAACTCTTTCAGGAACAAAATAATCAGATTCATAAATAGAGTAATCCAAAACAACATTATAATTAAGCTTATTTAATTTAACTCCATCATCATAAACCTTTTCGCCAGTTATAAAATCACATAATTCAATTTCATTTTTTAAAAAATAATCTGCTTCTTCAATCAATTTAGAATTTACTGCAGGACCTCCAACAATTGTTTTAATATTTAATTTTTTCAACTCTTTAATCAAAGAAAGTGTGTAAAAACATTGCGATGAATAAATTAAACTAAATGCAACAACATCTGGTTTTAATGCTAAAAGTTTATTCAAACATTCTTCTAAAAATTCAGGAGATTTTCCTTCAACAACTAAATTATTATTTTGAGAATAAACTTTATTCGATTCTTCTGCAAACAAAGTTAAATTTTCTTTTAGAGGTTTATCAAATTTTAAAGTGTGAAAAAATAAATTTAAATCTAAAACTTCAATATTATACATAGTATCCAAATTATTTTTAAGAAAAGAATACAACCTCGTAATCGCATAAGGTGGCGATGCAGGAGTACAAAACGGAGAGTAAACTAAAACTAGGTCCATATTAATTGAAATTTAGCTCTATTTAAAGTTTTTTTGCTAAATACATTGCTGTTCCAACACACAAAGTCAGAATGTACAATTGATCTAAAAAACCACCATATCTGTTTACAAAGCCAACAACTTCTCTAAAAATCCACAAACCAATAGTTAAAATAATAACTAGAAGATCATATTTTACATCTTTTTTCATAGTTTCACCTTTTTCGCTTTTTTCTCACCAATATTTATTAAATCATTCATGTTAGAATGTCTAAAATCTAAAACATTTATTTTTTTATCGATGGTTTCAATTAAAACTAATTTAATTTTTGTATTTTTAATCACATTATTTCTTTCTTTAGTTTGTAAAATCGAAAACATTTGTTGAATTACTTCAACTTTATTAGATTTTTCATCTATTTTTGTAATTGCATCTGTACAATCTACAGCAATAATTTTATTAATTTTCTTCCCAACTAAATGTATTGGTAAAGGATTGTAAATTCCACCATCCATATAATATTTAGTTCCTATTTTTTTAGGAGGGATTACGCCGGGTAAAGCAATCGCAGCCAACAAAGCTTCTCTTAAACTCCCCTTATTAAGAACCTTTTCTTCTCCAGAATTTATATCCAATGCATTCGTTTTAAAAGGAATTTTTAAGTCAGAAAACTTTTTACATTTAATGGAGTCTAAAACATAATCAACTAATTTTTCTCCTTTAATTAAACCTCTACCGAAACCACTTACTGGATCTAAGAAACGAAGAACCTTCACATGAGTAAACATATTTTCAATTTCAATTGAAGTTTTACCAGAAGCAAAACAAACACCAATTAAAGAACCAAAAGAACTACCAATAACTTCATCAATCTTAATTTGTTTCTTTTCAAGAACTTTTAATACACCAATTTGAGTATAGCATCTTACGCCACCACCACCTAAAACTAAAGATATTTTATCCATATACAGAAATTAAAATTTATACTTTAAAAGGTTTATTATTTTAAAGAAGAAAAAAATTACTGATATTTTACTTCAGTACCTATTTCAGGAGTTTTTATTTCATACTTTTTTTCTTCAGCTTTTTCTTCATTTTTATCATATGGTAAATAAACTGCCATATAATCAAAAATAATTACATCTTTATCATTCATATTAATCACAGGCATAGAATTGAAGATTTATTTATAAAGCTTTCTGTTTGTTACTACTCTCTAGGAAATATCTTTTTT
>JAQUYS010000003.1 GCA_028691765.1 Candidatus Nanoarchaeia archaeon
TGGAGTAATCCCAAGTTTTCTTTAGATAAAATAAAACTTAGTGGAAATTCTTATGCTGAAGATTGGACTCAAGGTTATGTTTGGAGTACAGTTACGGGTTTTCCGCCGATGTTTACGGGTTATTCTCAAAAATATAGTTCTACTGCGTCACTTAAAATCTGGAATGAATACAATGATGGAGATGGTTCATCATTAGATGCAGATAAATTAGAGGCGAAAGATGGAAGTTATTTTGTTTATGGAAATAGTATATATGGTAATTTTGATACTAGTTATTTAAGTAATAGTGATTATAATAACGTTACTAGAACAGGATTTTATATAGATAGTACAACTAGTACAGTACAATCATTAAACTCTCCTGTTCCTGAAGATGCCCCCGGATCAGGATTTTCTTATGTTTTAAATATGGCTTACGTACCTACATCTTATAACAAACAAATAGGCGGAAGTTTATTTAACAACAATTTAAAATTAAGAACCGAAACGAACAATGTGTGGAGTCCTTGGGTGGACTTATTAACTTCAAATTTCACAGGAGATACTAACTTCACAGGTAATCACATTCAAGATGGAAATTTAGAAGTAACAGGAAATTTATCGGCAACAAACATAATTACGAATGGCGGATATTTAGATATAAATTCAACAGAATATATTTTTGATGGGTATTATCATAATAAAATTTTAGGAAGTTCTATTTTTGGTTCTACAACAAATGTTGATAATTATTTTGATTTTATAATTGGAAGCACTGGTTCATTTACAATTCTTGAAGATTATGGTGCTTATTCAGATTATGCTCAGATATCACCAAATACAATTACTTTAACAGGAAGTGATGACAAAAACTTCAATATAAATAAAGAGGCAAGTAATTTTAATCTAGATTTAGGCGCTTCTAGTTTAGATATGGATTATATGGGTCTTGAATATTTAAAATTAATTCCAATCGTTAAAAATACTAAAGATTCATTAAATATCACGTATGGTATTTATGATACTAGGGCTCCACCGGCAACAATTTCAAACGATATTTTCATAGGAGATGTATTTTTTAATAGAAATGTTACTATGTTAGATAGTTTAGACATGACTTCTGGCAAAATCACAAACCTAGCAAACGGAACAGACGGACAAGACGCAGTTACATATTCCCAATTACAAGAAATAAATTCTTCCATCCTTGATGGAGACGTAGTCGGTCCTTCATCCGCAGCAGATAATGCAATTACAAGATTTGATGGTGTAACTGGAAAATTAATTCAAGATTCAGGAGTATACATAGATGATTCCAATAAAGTAGGAATAGGAACTGCTGCACCTTTAAATCAATTAGATGTCGCAGGAGGAGCTGTAATCGGTTCAGCATTAGCAGGAGTGACAACTGCACCAGCAAATTCATTAATGGTAGAAGAAGATATTTATATTAAAGGAGATACAAATAGAAAAGTATTTTCTAACCAATACTGGTCAAATGAAATGTTATATAATCAGTATTTCTATCCTTGGATAGCGGCAGCAATTGTTGCAGGAACTTCATCCCAATATACTGCATTATCAACTGCAAATCATCCTGGTGTAAATTACTTTAGAAGCACAACAGGAAATGCAAATTCAGGTTATGCTTTACAAACTTTAACATTCGGTGCTTTATCAGGAGGAGAAAAAACAACCGCAATTTTTTATATTAGTTCAAGTTTTCCAGTAAATACATCTCATATTATATTTGGTTTCATGAATAGTGGTGTTGGAAGCATAACTATAACTCAAGGAGCATATATAGATATAGTAGGGTTAACAGATGGAACGCCAACAGCATATGCTAAAACAATTAATGGTGCAGGCGTTGAAACAATTAATGAAACAACTGGTTCATTACCAGTTAGTGCGTGGTATAGAATGGAAATAACTGTTAATGACGATGCAAGTTCAATAAATTATTTAATTACAGATAGTCCAGCAACAACAACTTATTTAGATGTTGATATTACAACAAATATTCCTACAACTTTTGTTTATTCAAAATTTAAAGCATATACGACCGAAGCAGGAACTGCATCAAGTTATTTAGTATATTTAGACTTCATGGATTTAGAAATAGACAGGGTATTAGACAGATGAAAAAACTAACAACAATACTAATTTTACTTTTAATGCTTAACTTAGTTCAAGCAGTAAACTTTCCACATTCAAGAATACTCTACCAAGACGAATTAGAACAAGTTTCAGAACAAGAAATCACAAATTACCTCTACGACAATTTACAATTCGTAAGAAAATTTGAAACTAATGAAAAAATCTATTATTATTACAAAACAAAATCAATCGAACCTTTACCAAATAATAAATATGTGTTAAGAGATTTAGACATACAAACATCAATCCCTAAAAACATCATGGACTCCTGTTTAGAACAAAACAGCGAAAATTATTGTGAAAATCTTTTAGTTGAATCAAAAGAATCAAATGACCTAACAAACAAACCAATTAAAGTTCAAGTAGAAGACGAATTAAAAAACAAATTAGAAAAAATAAAACAAAATAAAAATCTAGAAGGAGATTTTCCAACAAGGCCTGAAGAAACACAATCCGTACCTGAAGAAATAATTTCTTACCCTGAATTTACCTCCTTCGAAGAAATGTTATTAAGTTTAATCTCATACGACTCCACAACAGGAACATATAAAATTGGAGCAATCTCATTAAATCCAGATGGTTCAATTTTAGTACAAAACGATTTAACAGTTTTAGGAAATATTTATTCAAATCAAACCATTGAAACAAATATATCTGAAGTAATTCAAGAAAATAATCCAACAGAAATACAACTACCACAAACATATCTTTTAGAAGACCAAGACATAGTATTAAACTTAAGTGAATAAAATGGAAACAAAAAAAATAGTGGCCCTATTAACAATCTTGCTGTTTGCAATAGTTATATCTGCATTAGTTCCTAAACTAAATTCAATCACAGGTTTTGTAACGCATCAAACACAAACAGGAACAATTATTCCATTAAACACAAACTATCAAACTGAGTCTAATTTAACCGAACAAATAAACACCTATTCAAACATAGATTCTTTAAAAATTTCAGGAAGCGCAGAAGGTTCTGGAGAAATAAAAATATATTTACAAAATGGCGACCAAAAAATATTAGTTTATTACGAAAATTTAGATTCCAACAATCAACTAACAGGTAAAGTCACAGACAATTCAAATGGTAAAGGTAAATCCCAAGAACACATTCCAGAAAACACAACTGAAGAAATTGCTGAAGAAGAAATTCCTCCAGAATCTACAGAAACTCCTATTGAAGAAATTGCTGAAGAAGTAAACACAACCGAAGAAAACCAAACTCTTCCAACAACAAACGAAACAGAACAATCAACTAACACCACAATTCCTGTTGAAGAAGAAATTCTTTCTGAAGAAAATCTAACTCTTCCAATCGAAAACACAACTGAACCAATCGAAGAAGAGTTAATTAACACAACAATTCCTGTTGAAGAAGAAAACACAACAGAAGAAACTCCTGAAGAAAATATAACTCCACCAATAATCCCAACAGAAGAAATCTTCTCAAACTATTGCTTCGAATCATGCTCCCTAGATCCAACTAAAACATACAACCTAATAGTTGAACTAGAAGGAAATCTTTCCCTGAATCTAGACTCCCTAACAATTACCGAACCAATCATAATAGAACAAACAACTCAGTTTGAAAACATACAAATGGAAGAAAAAGAAGAACTAACTTTGAACTTAAACAATTACTTCACATCATCAAACCAAATCTATTACGACACATCCTCAACATTCAAAGTCTCACAAATAAAAGACAACCTTCTAATCTTAAGAGCACAAAAACAAGGAACATACCAAATGGAAATTATCGCAACAGATGGAGAAACATTAGTTCGTTCAAACAAATTCTACATCACTGTAGGAACAGAAAACATAACCGAACCAATAATCAACACAACAGAACAATTCACAACATTCATTCCTTGGTTAGAACAATACAATACTTGCGAAAAAACAAACACATCCTTATGCTGTTTTGACACACAAACATACACACAAAATCAAAAATTAAAAATCAAAAACACAGAGTACATTTGTTCAATAAATGAAAATTCAAACGACTGGATACAAATAGATGATGCTTTCATAATAGAAACTTTAACAGATATTTTATTCCTAATAGACCAACAAGGAAATTCTTGGCTTAAAGGAACCCTTTGCCAAACAAATCAAAGTTGCCAAACTAAATTCACAATTCCAGAATTAAATTTCATCCTAACTAAAACAGGAAATTTACAAATACAACAAATAGAAGAAAACGTAAATCAATTCAACAATTGTGAAAATTGCTTAAACATAAAAAACAATCAAGACCAAATCGTAGCTCAAATAATACAGAACACATTAAAACTAAAAGGCAAATTCTACCAACAACAAATTGACCAAAACTCATGCGAAGTTTGCTAAAGCAAATATTTATATATTTAAATAGCAAAAATTGAGGCATGGTTCAATCAACTAAACACAAACAATCGAAGGAAAAATCTACCTCTACTTCTTACAAGAAGTATATTTATGCGTTATTAATTATCTTAGCCGTATTTTTAATCTGGAATTCATTTATTCGAACTCAAACAACCGGGCCTGATGATAATGCATATATCAGAAACATCACTCGTTCCAACACATCCTTTGAAACTGAAGACCCATTCACAGATCATCCAATAGATGATTTAAATTGGTCTTATTTAAACAACACTCCGGTTAATAAAATAAATCCTCCTAACATACAATTGCCTCCTTCAACTTCACCACCAAATTTCAAACCCAAAACAATTCCGCCTGCAGAAAAACCAGCGGATCCTAAACTCACTGGAGAAGACACAGATGGCGGCAAAAATTTTTTAGTAAAAGGAACATGTAAAGATTACATAGATAACTATTCTTCAGAGGATGTTTGTCTAACAGCGTCATTATTATCTGAATTAGAATATCTGAATTTCTATACAGATTCAAACAAACTTGTACAAGGTTGCTTTTGGACAGAATTAAAAGATTGTGCAGAGTATGGAGACTTTGTTTGTGAAGATGGAGCATGTGTTGCTGCTAAAATTACAGCCACATCCCAAGATGAAACATACATGTCTGTTTTAGACGGATTTAATCAATTTGTTAAAGGTACTTGTTCAGATCGTTTTGGAGTTCACCAAGAAACTTGTCTACATCCTCAACTTTTAAATGAATTTTACGTTGATGGTGAAGATTGTGTTGAAATTCAATATTACTGTGAACATGGTTGCGAAGATGGTGCTTGTTTAGCAGAACCAAAAGTAGAAGAAGACCCATATATAGTTGATGGAATAATGGATTGTAATTCTTATTGCGTTGACAACAATTACTATTCAGGAAATCTTCCAAGTGAAGGCTTATGTGAAGTTCAAAAAACATACAAAGAATTTACTTGTTGTTGTAACCAAAAACTTTCAGAACCGATAGAAGATTGCAATTTATATTGTAAAAATTTAGGATTTGACACATATAATAGGTTTGCTTCAAGTGAGTCCTTATGTAACGATTTACAAGGAGTTCAATATACCATTACTGATTGGCAGGAAGATACTTGCTGTTGTTACTTCAATGCATATGATGAAGACGGAGATGGAGAAACTAATGATTATACAACAAAATCTTTTTGTTATTATGACATAGGATTATTTTTACAAGATGAATGCGCGGATTCACAGTTCTTAAATGAACAATCTTTAGTTTTGAATCCAGGAACCAGCCCTACTTGTGAACCAATAACTATTGATTGTAAAGCTGAATTTGGAGAAACATATAGGTGTTCTTCAGGAGCATGTGTTCCCGATCCAAAATATGAGAGTTGTGATTCTTATTGTAAATCAATAGTAGGAACAACTTCATTCGGAAGCATTTATTCTTCAGGAGCATGTCAAATTGGAAGAGGCACGCCTCAAACAGTTTGTTCAACTTACTCAGGAACATATGTTGCAGAAGGAGATATAACTTGTGACACAGGTTATTGTTGTTGTTCTTAATTTTTTTTATTTTTTCTTCTCAAAAGTTTTCAAATACTCAAAAGAAACATTTAATTTTTTAGAACCAATATAATCCAAAACATCATAAACTTTAAGTTTTCTCTTACCCTTACAAATCTGTCTAGAAAGTCTTCCCCTCTCATCATCATCTTGATATCCAAATGAAAGCTTTTCATGATCTGGACCTCTAATGTCTCCATTAAAATCAATATAACTTCCACTTTCAGAATTTTCTAAAACTTGAATCTTATCTATCAACATATTTAATCTCGGAGAAATATCTGTATTAACTTTTTTCTTATCATAAAAAATTTTAGTATTAAATTGAACATTCAAACCATAATTGTCTTTTCCATTATAACCAACATTTGCCTTAAAATCTTTACCATAGTAACTAGCATTTCCTCTAACATCACAAGAAGCCACAGACAAATAACCTCCTAACACAAGCACTGCCAATTTTTCTAAAGTCTTAGACATATAAATATTAATCACTACAAATATATAAATGTTACTATTTTAAAGTAACAATTCTGTAAAATTTCCGGAAAACTCATGCGTGATTTAAAATATAACCTCTCTAAATAACATATAATGCCTCTAGAAACAATATTAAACAAAAAACAAATACAATCATCAGCAGATTTAGTCGACACAATAGATTTAATTAACGGACCATTGTGCTACCTACTTCTCTCAACAGGCAGTAAAACCCTTGAAAACATAGGAATCGCACTTTCAATATCAGAAATACTTTTCTCAAAAATACCTTTTGTAACATCATATATACGCCAAACCAAAGACTATAAAGCACTAATTTATTGGGTGCCTAAAGAAGTACTTTGTAACTCCATCCCCGTCAATGGCTTATTAGACATATTTCCAGCCTACAGGTGGAGAACCGAAGTCATTCTAAAATAAATACATTTATAAAACACCATATCAAAAACACATTAAATGACTGATGAACCAAGACCTTTTGCTTTACCATACATTAATTTTGATATTCTTCTCGATGAAAACGGAGTACATCCATCATTTTCAGAGTTACCAAATCTTCCTTTTGAAGCTGAAGATTTAGAAGGAATAATTGGCGCGGATGGAGAATTAATGCAAAACCAAACAGATCTTAAACTCCATCTTAAAGGAGCTATAGATTTACAAATCCCAATACAAAAATATCTATCCGTACAAGCATTATATTTGCCTAATTCAAGACACATAACAATTCGAGAAATACCTACTCCTCATAAAAAACATAAAGACCGTATAAACACCGCAAAAGACATCTATAATAAGGTTTCAGCATTAGACAAAAAAACATATTCTAAAAGTTAACTTCATTTAAAGTAAAACTTTCAATGTACCAACGTCAAGCGTTAAGTATATAAATGAATGCCAACTCTCCCAATTTACAAACTCAAAGGTAGTCTATAATGGTTAAAAAAGCAGAAAATGAATTTCACGATTTCCAAATATCTATGGATCAAATTGGAATAACATCTTATGAAAAAGCAAGAATGATTGGTGCGAGAGCATTACAATTATCACAAGGTGCAACTCCAAAAGTAAAATTAACCCAAGCGGATTTAGAAAAAATAAAATTTAACCCTATTGAAATAGCAAAATTAGAGTTTGAACAAAACGTTATTCCAATTGGAATTAAAAGAATTAAAGATTAATGTATGTAAAAATTCAAGTGGAAACATTTGATATAACATGCGTTGGTGACAAAAATGGCACGAATGTATAGTCGAAGTAGAGGAAAATCAAGAAGCACTAAACCTGTGGTAAAAACAGTTCCCTCATGGTTACAGTATTCTGGTAAGGAAGTAGAACTTCTAGTTGTAAAATTAGCTAAAGAAGGAAAAAACAATAGTCAAATTGGATTATATCTAAGAGACGAATATGGTATTCCTGATGTTAAACTGATTACTAAAAAATCAATTTCTAAAATTTTAGCAGAAAAAAGTTTAACCAAAAAAATGCCTGAAGATCTTATGGCTTTATTAAGAAAAGTCTTAGCAGTTCAAACGCATTTATTGGAAAATAAAAAAGATATGCCTGCAAAAAGAGGATTACAATTAACTGAATCAAAAATATTGAGATTAGTTAAGTATTACAAAAAAACAGGACGAATTGATTCTAATTGGAACTATAATCCAAATCAAATCAAGATGTATATTGAATAAACTTTTTTTCTTTTTTTATTAAAATGGAAAATATAGATCAATTCATAAGCGAAGTAAAAAATAGTGGAAGTAGTTTTATTTCTACATTAAAACCAAACACAAAAATAAGTTTGATTGGTCATCACGATACAGATGGATTATGTTCTATAGCAATGTTAGAAAAAGCACTCGAAAGAGAAAGTTTATCTTTTGAAACTGCAAACATACCTCAATTAGAAGATGAATTCTTAGAAAGAATTTCTAAAGAGGCTGACGTATTTATTTTCGCAGACATTGGATCAGCAAATTTAGAATTAATACAAAAACATTTTCCCAAAAAAGAAGTTATTATTTTAGATCATCACAAACCAAACACAGAAAAAGTTTCAAAAAACATTTCCTTATTAAATCCATTCTTATACGGCATTGATGAAGAAAAAATCATCGCAGGTGCAGGAGTAGTATATTTCTTTTGCCAAGGAATGAATCCTCAAAATAAAGAGTTGGCTCAATTAGCCGTGTTAGGCGCAATAGGAGATACGCAAGAAGATGATGGGTTTAAAGATTTAAACAACATCATATTGCAACATTCAATTTTACAAAAACAAATATCTGTTTTAAGAGAATTAAGATTATATGGTAAAAATTCTAGACCTTTACTAAAAGTATTACAATATTCAACTGATCTTCAAATTCCTGGAATAACAAACGATTATCAAGGAACATTAAAGTTTTTTAGAGAATTAAGAATACCTTTAAACTGGAAAGGTAAACCTCGAAAATGGTATAATTTACGTGAAGATGAAAAGAACTTAATCACAGAAAAAATTCTACAATTAAAAGGCGAAGAAAATCAAGAAGAATTTACTGTAAATAATTATAAATTTAATCTTTTTAAAAGAAGAGAATTATCTTGCGGAAGAGAATTTGCAACAATAGTAAACGCTTCAGGAAGATTAGAAGATTACAGAACCGCAATAGATGCGCTAAAAGGAAACGAAGATGCACAAGCAAAAATTGTTTTCAATTTAAGAACATATAAATTTGCAATAAAAGAAGGATTAGATCTTTTTGAAAAATACAAAGAAGCTGGTCAAATAATAAATAATGGAAAAGTAGTTGTTTTTGATACAGAAGACAAACTCAAACCGAACATCGTCGGAGTAATTGCCTCAATCATTGCGAGAAACAAATATTATGATGAAGGAATAATAATATGTACATTATCAAATATTCCTGACCAAAAAATAAAAATTTCTTTAAGAGTTAGTAGAGACAAATCTGAAATGAACCTTGCAGATCTTTTACAAAAAACAGTATCTCCATGGAGTCTTCCAGCAGGAGGACATACAAACGCCGCAGGAGCAATAATTCCCTTAGAGAAAAAAGAAGAATTTATACAAAACTTAATATCAAATATTCTATAAATATATAAATAACCTTGATTTGAAGAAAGCATGGTTAAATCAAAGAAGATTAAAAAACTTCCTAAGAAACAAAACATCTTCAAAAGAATACAATCTAATTTTACGAATTTAACCTCTACACAAAAAACATTAATAATAATTTCTTTAATAATTATAATATTATTATCTGCTTTAATAACTCTTAATTTAGGAGTAAAAATCAGATTTTTAGTTTTAGACGAACTACAAATAAACTTAAAACCACTACAAACAATAATGAATACAAATCAAGATTCGTTCCAAATTGATTTTGACATATCCGTAAACAGTTTTAGATTTTGTAAAACACAATGTACTTATCAAATCAAAGACACCTACACCGAAGAAATAGTCCTCTCAAATAACCTAACTCTATCAGGAGATAAAAACTTTAAACAAACCTTCACATTAGAAAAAACAATTCCTAAATTCGGACAACAAATATATTATTTTGAAATAGAGTGTAACAACATAAAAACATTCATTTGTAAAACAAACAACGTTCAGAAATACAGATCTTCTTTAATTACAATAAATTACGATTACAACAATCAAACTCAAACATCATTATCAAACAATAAATATTTACTAAGTCAAACCCAAACTCAAATATTAACTTCATTACAAAATCAAATCCAAATAACTCAATTAATCTCAAGAATAAATCAAACAATTCCAACAAATAGTTCTTTCAGCCTAAAACAAATAGGTCCTGAATTTAACAACGCCCTAGAACAATATAAAGATCAAAATTTTACTAAAAGTTTAGAAATATTAAATAAATTAAACATTGATTCGCATCAAGAAGAATTATTCGATCTAAAAACGAATATAAATCAATACAACCAAAACATAGAACTAATCAACTTCGCTCATACAAGCACATTCAATCAAATATTTGATTTCTACAACAAAACAAACCAAAACAAAAGTTCAGAAATAAAAACAATTTACAATTCATTTAACACATCAACATTTGAAAACGTTTTAGAAATACAAAATACAACTACAATAAAACAAACATTAACACTATTAAACACTACTTACTACCAAGACAAAATCTTGTTTGAATCCACTTTTTTCAACACGTTAGACAATTACTACGCATTACTTTCCAAAACAAAGTCTTTAGAAAAAAACAACATAACTCTGTGCATATATGCAAACAATTTAAGCCAAGAAGTAACCAATCACAATCAACAAATACTTTTAACAAATGACCCTCTAATATTAAAAACACTAGAATTCATAAAGGAAAATCTGTTCACCATAGAAGAAAATCAAACACATTTAATTTCGCACAACGACACATTCCTAAAATTAAATTTATTAACATTAAAAGAAAATTTAAATTATATTTTAATACCACAAATAGATTTAACGTACTGTAACACTACTTACAATTTATTCACGCCAATAAATCTAAATAAAATAAACACATCCTTAACAGAAGAACCTTCCTTAACAACACAAGAAATAAAACAACCAAACAAGTTCTCATGTATTTTCCAAAACTGTTCAGTTATGCCTGAAAAAAATCCCCCACCAATATTATTTTTACACGGACATTCTTTCAACAAAGACGATCCTCCTGAAAGTTCAATAAGTGCATTTTACAACATAAGACAAAAACTAGCTCAAGAAAAAATCATAATTAATGGCGGAGACATAGATCATACCTCTGCGAATAATGGCTTCTGGGCAAACTCAAACATTCCATTAGGATTAAGCGCAACATATTTTTATATAACTTACTATGACATAAATTTATTTGCACAAAGCATTAGAAAAGAAGAAGGTATTGAAGTTTATTCCATACGTCTAAAAGAACTAATAGATACAACATTATCTCAAACAAATTCAGATCAAGTGATAATCGTTGCACACTCCATGGGAGGATTAGTTGCAAGAAATTACTTAAATTTATTCGGTGAAGATAAAGTACAAAAACTAATTTTAATTGCAACACCTAACAACGGCGTAGAAGGAACAATAAATAATATATGTTCTTATTTTGGTGAACAAAAAGCCTGTAATGATTTAAGCAAAGACAGCTTATTCTTAAAAAAATTATCAACCTATAAACCAAAACTTCCAATTTACAACATCATTGGTCAAGGTTGTGAAAATGGAGATGGCGTAGTTACAATAAATTCAGCCAAACTACCTTATGAAGAGAACTATAAAGAATATTATGTAAATGGAACATGTGATGATTTAATGGGAGTTTCTTTCCACACAGACATTCTAGACCCAAATAAATACCCTGAAACATACAATTTAGTAAAAGAACTAATCGAATAATCCGCATAATCTGAAAAATTTATAAATCTACTCTAAATACTAAATGTATGGCAGAAGACCACTTAATACAAGAAAGAAAGAATAAAGTAGACGAACTTAAAGAAATAGGAATAAATCCCTATCCATATAATTATAAAATTACAAAACATTCTAAACAAATTAAAGAAGAAAATAAAGATTTAGCATCTGAAACAAAAACTGAAATAAAAGAATCCGTAGCAGGAAGAATTGTTCTATTTAGAAGAATGGGAAAAGCATCCTTTTTAACTATTCAAGACGAAGATGGACAAATACAAGCTTATTTACGTAGCGATGATATAGGTGAAGAAAAATACGACCTTCTTAAAAAAATAGAATTAGGAGACATAATTGGAGTTAGAGGAAAAGTATTTACAACAAAAACAGGAGAAATATCTATTTATGTTGAAGATTTTGAATTATTATGTAAATCAATTAAATCATTACCAGATAAATTTCATGGAATACAAGACATGGAGATAAAATATAGAAAAAGACACTTAGACTTAATTATGAATTCCCAATCCAAAGAAATATTCAAAAAAAGACTGTTAATAATGCAAGCAATAAGAGAGTTTATGATTTCCAGAGGATTTTTAGAAGTAGAAACACCAATACTCCAAGAACAATACGGTGGTGCAGCGGCTAAACCATTCAAAACATTTCACAACGATCTGAAAATGGAAATGTTCTTAAGAATATCGCCCGAATTATATTTAAAAAAATTATTGGTTGGAGGCTTTGAAAAAGTTTTCGATATAAATAAAAATTTTAGAAACGAAAGCATAGATACAACACATAATCCAGAATTCACCATGATGGAAGCATATCAAGCTTACGCAGATTACGAAGATATGATGGATTTAATGGAAAATTTATATGATTTTGTAGCTAAAAAAGTTTTAGGAACAACTAAAGTAATGTTTAAAGGACAAGAAATAGATGTAAAAGCTCCTTGGGATAGAGTAACCATGTTAGGAGCAATAGAAGAGTATGCAGGAATTGATGCCACAAACATGAGTAAAAGTGATTTAGAAGATTTCATTATTAAAAACAATATTGAATTTGATAAAGAACTTAATTGGGGAAATTTAGTTGCAGCAATATTCGAACATTTCTGCGAAGATAAATTCATAAACCCTACATTCGTTATAGATCACCCAAGAGAAACATCTCCACTTTGTAAAAAATTAAGAACTGGCGATGAAAGATTAATAGAACGATTTGAACCATTTTGTATGGGTATGGAATTAGGAAATGCATACTCAGAACTAAATGATCCAATTGAACAAAGAAGACTTCTTGAAGATCAACAAAGACAATTAAATGCAGGAAATGAAGAAGCAAATCCAATAGATGAATCTTTCTTAGATGCAATAGATACAGGAATGCCTCCTGCCGGTGGAATCGGCGTTGGAATAGACAGAATGATTATGATTTTATTAGGACAAGAATCTATAAGAGATATAATATTCTTCCCAACAATGAAACCAGAACAGAAAACAGTTAACAGCGAATCAGAGGACAGAAAATGAAACACAAATTAACGTTCAAAGAATTTATGGAAAATAGTTGGGCAATTTGGGCAATTTTAATAGGTTATGGTTCTTTATTCTTTTTAATGCCTACTGGATTAGAAATGGGTGTTGCAGGAGATTTTATGTTTTTATATTTACCAACTATATTTGTTATTGGTTTAGTTCTAAATATTAAAAAAAATAAAAAAAATAAAACTAAATTTTACAAAGATTGGAAATTTTGGCTTTGGTGCATTCCTTTAATATTTTTGATTGGATTTTGTACATATGTTTGTTTATTTATTTACTTCGTGAATGGTTTTATTTAATTTTTCAGTGAGTTAAGTTCGAAGAACTTATACTCGCTACCGTCGTCATATGGTAATAGACGGCGTAGTCATATGTTAATAGACGATGTAAGCTTCTTCCCAACAATGAAACCGCAACAAGAAGATAAAAAATATAACTAGATTAATTAATTTTTTTAGTGAGTTAAGTTTTGAAAAAACTTATACTCGCCAACGTCGTCATATGTTAATAGACCTAAGAAACCAGAACAGAAAGCAGTTAACCGCGAACAGAACTCAGAGAAGAAAGAATAATTTTGTGTATACAAGTGAAACGAGTATACGCAGGAGTTCGCCTAGACGATACTGGCTTCGGAAGATTTACGGTTATTTATCGGAAAAATTTATAAATAAGTTCAATTTAATAAAATAAAATGATCCCCAGTGATTCTTCGGGGTTGCTGGATGATTTTTTCTTTAGAGGGTTTAATGAACGAGACAATAGTATTTATAGATGCAGGCTTCATATCTAAATTATCTAAACATTTTGGTAATGGAGCATATTTAAAAAACGATTTAATTAATATTTCAAAAATATTTTCTCAAAAAGAAAAACTTGAATGTATACAAATTTATTATTATACTGCGCCGCCGTTTCAATCAGACAAACCTAAAAAACAAGAACAGATTAGACGAGAAAATTACGATCTTTTTATCAATAAATTATCCAAACATCATATAATTAAAATAAGAGAAGGACGATGTCAAAAAATAAAAAATAAACATGGTGAAGAGGAATATCATCAAAAGGGAGTCGACACTTTATTAACTATGGATTTAATGACTGTTCCTTTAAAGCATAAATCAATTAAAAAAATAATTCTTATTGCTTGTGATAGTGATTTTGTGCCTGTAATTAAGAACTTAGACTCTTTGAACGTTCAAACAATTTTATTCACATATTTCGATAGGCAAAGAAATTCTAATTTTTCTTCGTCTAATGAATTAATACAAACAGTTTCAAAAGTTAATATCATCACTCAAAAAGACTTTAATAATTCTTTAAAAAACAATTAACATTGTTTGGACTACAGAATGAATATACTCTGTTTCCCGTTAGCTGTATTCTGCTCACGGAGTAAGTCTGTCTCTATCTCGCGGAAACAATGTAACTTCCCGTATATTTTTTATTCCAAGAATTAACATAGTTAATCTCTCAACACCTATTGCCCAACCTGCATGTGGCGGAGCTCCGTATCTAAATGAATCAACATATTCTTTAAACTCTTCAGGATTCAATCCTTTAGCTTTTAATCTTTCAATTAATAATTCAGGAAGATGAATTCTTTGACCACCTGAAGTAATTTCCATACCTTTGTATATCGCGTCGAATCCTTTAGAAAGAATTGCATTTGCTTTTTCATCTTTAGGCATAATGTAAAAAGGTTTTCCCGCTATAGGCCAATCATGTACAAAAATAATTGTGTCGGGGAATAATTCTCCAAGTTTTTCTTCACACTCTCCAGTTAAATCATCTTCTCCAACTTCAACTCCTTCTTTTTTCAACAATTCTGCAGTTTCAGAAAATGTTAAATATTTAACAGAAGGAACTTTCAATGAAACTCCTAATAAATCTAATTCAGTTTTATTTTCTTTTAAAACTTTATCCACAATATATTGGACAACCTTTCCCATTAAATCCATGACAATTTTATCATCTGCAAAAGCCATTTCAAAATCCATCTGTCTACACTCATTTAAATGTCTTAATGTATTATGTTTTTCAGCTCTCCAACAAGTAAATATTGAAAAAACTTTTTCCATGGAACAAGCCAACATTTGTTTATACAATTGACAAGATTGAGATAAATATGCTTCATCTTCAAAATATTTAACTTTAAAAACATCAGTTCCACCTTCACTTGATGCTCCAATTAAACTAGGAAACACAACTTCCAATGAACCGTCTTTAATCATAAATTCTCTAAATCCAGTCATGATTGTAGATTGAACCTTAAATATTGCTTGAACTTTTCGTTTATGTAAATCTAAAAATCTGTAATCTAATCGTTTAGATAATTCAGTAATAATAGTTTTATCTTTTTCCACAACTAAAATAGGTAAAGAATCTGCAATACTAATTATCTCTAAATTTGAAACTTCAACTTCAATTGATTTTTCAGTTATTTCTTCACTTTTTACATTTGCTTTTTTTACCATTCCAGAAATATTAATTACACTTTCAGAAGTTAATTTATCTATTTTTTCAAAAAGAGTAGGTTCCAAAACAACACACTGCACAACACCAGTAATATCTCTTAACTGCATGAATTTTATTTTACTTTGACCTTTTATTTCTTGAACCCACGCATTTATGGACACAATTTGTCCTTCTTTTGAATGTAAGTCTTTAATTTTAGTAAATTCCATTGTAATTATTGTGCTTAAAAACTAATATATAAAGATTTGTAAGAAGAAAGGCCCTAAACGGGCCAGATAGGTGTTTTTGTGTTTGAGGTTATGAACGAGGTTTTCGTTATATTAATATCTTGGGAGGCTTCCTTTTTAAACTTTGTGAAGAATTCCT
Organism: Candidatus Nanoarchaeia archaeon; assembly: GCA_028691765.1. Taxonomy (GTDB): domain Archaea; phylum Nanobdellota; class Nanobdellia; order Woesearchaeales; family SKGA01; genus JAQUYS01. The sequence continues at coordinate 16,422 of JAQUYS010000003.1, forward strand.
CTTAATCTCAACCTTTAAATATGTGCATCAATTTGTCTTTAGAACAGGTGCAATAAATGAATTTATACCAAGTTAAAAACAACAAAGAATATATCTTTAACATAAGCGATTTAGTCAAAGATGTTGAAAGTAGACAAAAAATATCTATGGACTTATTAAAAGAACTGTCAAAAAATAGAAAAATTGCAGTTTATACTGAACAACCAACCCAAGGATACTTTGCATTTTGTAAAGATGATCACAAAATTTTCATGGATTATGAATTAACTAGAGGAGATTCTCCATTCAATCTAAATCAAGCAAAAATAAAAAGTTTAAAGGTTTCTACAAACAACCCTCAAGATTTAGATCCAATAAATCAAATCCTTCAAAAATATATTTAATTTTATTTTTTTAAAAAGAAAAGATTTATATACTAACTAAAGTTAACATATGTTAACCATGGTAAACATAACTAAACTAAAGTTAACATCTCTTCAAAATGAAATTTTGAGACTCTTGTTCATAAAAACAAATTCTCCTTTAAATCAAAGACAAATTGCAGTACATCTAAACGTAACACAACCAGGGATAATGAAAGCACTCCCCCTTCTTGAAGAATTAGATTTTATTAAAGTCCATAAAGATAAAGAAACAAAAAGATGGGCAATTTCATTAAATACAAACAACCACAAAGTTATGCAATTAAAACGCATAGATAATTTAAAACAAATCTGTGAATCAGGTTTAGAAGATTTCTTGGAAAAAGAATTTGCGGGAGGAACAATAATTTTATTCGGTTCATATTCGCGAGGAGACGATACCATAAATTCAGATATTGATATTGCAATTATAGGACGAAAACAAAAAACATTAGATTTAATCAGTTATGAAACCAATTTAGAAAGAAAAATAAACCTTAATTTTTATGACTCCTTCGATAAAATACACAAAAATTTAAAAGAGAATTTAGCAAATGGAATTCTTTTATCAGGAGGATTTGAATTATGAAAACAATCAAACAATTTCAAGAATTTATTAAAGACGGCATTGTAAAAAAACAATTCCCAAACAAATCAAGAGCCGAATTTCTTATAAGCGAATCCGAAAAATCGTATGAATTTTTACATAAAAAAATAACTACATTCGGAATTAATGAACAAACTGCCAACGACCTAGTAAAATCTTGTTATGATGTTGTAATGGAACTTGTTAGAGCGAAGATGCTAATTGAAGGATATAATTCCTCGGGTCAAGGAGCACATGAAGCAGAAGTTTCATATTTAAGAGAATTAGGATTCAATGAAAAAGAAATACAATTTGCAGATCAATTAAGATTTTTTAGAAATGGGATGTTGTATTACGGCACAATTTTAGATGAAGAATATACTGAAAAAGTTGTTAAATTTACAGATAAATTGTATTTTAAATTAAAAAACATGTTTCCTAAAAGAAAAGATTTATAAAACAAAAAACTTAGAAAATACACATAGAATGGCAAAACACAAAGCTATGGACGTTTTTGAACAAATTTCAGCCCTATATCTTCTAGTAATTTTGTTATTCATAATCTTAACAGCTTATTCAAGCAATCACACATTATTTTTAGTTTTCATAGGATTTCTTCCAACAATAACTACAATAATAATTTCTCTTTTAATACATGAACAAGCAAAACATCATAGACAATTATTGTGGATAGTGCCCATGGTAATTATGATTGGATTTTACGCATTGAAAGATAGCGCACTTTTTTCAAGTATGGATGTTGAAGTTTTAATTGGAGTCAACTTTTTACTATCTTTATTATATGTAATATTTGTATTTGCAGTATTTGGAACTCCTGATGAAGAAGTATCTGTAGAAGCGATGGAAGAAATGATTTTACCTTCAGTAAAAAAAGATAAAAAAGAAGAATTAAAAGATTACATAAATTCAATTGAAGATAAGTCTAAAGCTTTAAACTTTGTAATAGGACGAGTATATAATTTATATCATGGCGGTTCAAAAAAACTCCGTGAAGCAATTCAAATTCCCTCTGATTGGTACAACGAATTCGCATTAATTGGAATAGCAGAAGGAGTAATCGACAAAGAAAAACTTTCTGAACTAATCACTAAAATTGAAATGCAATTAAAAAATGTCGGTAGATCTGAAAAAGAAGTTTTCAAAACAAGTGCAAATGGATTGAAAAACCTTATTAGAGATCCAGAAGGAAATGATAAAATAATAGATGTTTTAGACCATAACGATAAAGACCCAGTTAGATCTTATTACGAAGGCGCTTTAGAGTTTTGTCAAAGAATAAAAGAAGAAATGGTTAACATGGAAATTTCTGTTGTGAAAAATGAGTACATTCCTAAAGATGAAGAAGATGCTGAAAGTGTAAAAACTTCTTTAGTTGATGAAGATAAAAAAGTAGATAAGAAGAAACACAAAGATAACAAGAAACCTTTGTATGAAGAACATCCTTAAATTAATTTATATTTTCTATAGAATTGAATTGATTCTCTCATTGCATTCTCAAAAGATTGTTTCGGTTTCCACCCCAAATATTTTCTAGCTTTAGAGGAATCAAAATACCTAAATCTAAATTTAAGATCCGTACTAGCTGAAGTGACTGGACTTTTAGTTCCAAAAATATTTTCAACAATCAAAGAGAAAAATTTCATTGGAGGCAACATCCAAAAAGGCAGTACCTTCTCAATTTTTTTCACACGCAATAATTTTGCAACAATATTAAATAAATCAAGATATGTTAAAAACTCATTCGCGAGAATATAGTTTTCTCCAGATTTTCCTTTTTTCATAGCGAGAATATGTCCTTCAATAGCATCTTTAACAGATACAACTGCATTGCCTCCAGGAGGTGCAAAAAGTATTTCTTCAGATTTTATTTTTTTTACAAGAGTTCCAACATGCATTCCAAAATCACCTTCCCCATAAATTGTGGTCGGCGAAACAACACAAACATTTAAACCCTTTTTATTAAAATTAGAACACAACTTAATTTCTATGTGTTTAGAATACATATACATATCATCTTTGAAACTTTTAAAATCAAATCGTGCATTTTCATCTAAAGGCACATCTTTAAATTTAGGAATTCCTATTCCTGCTGTCGAAGCAGTTACAACCACTTTCTTAATTTTCTGTTTTAAACATTCATCTAAAAGCATTTTAGTTCCGATAACATGAGTTTGATAAATTAATTTATTTTTGAATTTATTGTGCGACACAACTCCTGCAACATGATATACATATTTTTGACCTTGAAGGGCTTTTTTAAGATCTTCTTCATTAGTTATATCTCCATAAATTACCTTCAATTTCAAACCATTTAGAAAAGGATGCCATGTATTTTCTTGTATTAAAATAGTTATATTGTTGTTCTTGTTCTTAGATAATTCACGAACCAAATTAGAACCAACTTGACCAGTTGCACCAGTCACCAAAACGTTGTTTTTAACCATTATAGCCTCTTTAAAGTCTTTTTAAATATAAACCTTTTCCTTTATAAATAAAAATTAGTTATTACTATCCAGTAACAATAAAAACGAAACATTTATATATTGGTATTACTTACTAATAGTAACACCTTGAGATTTAGGTGCAAAAAAGAGGTAAAAAAATGAATTTCAAAAAAATGTTCAAAACAATGGCTATAATTTCAATAGTTGTATTAACTCTATTAATGGTAACAATCACACCTGCTTTAGGTATGACTCCAATGTATAGAGAAAAAGTAGATGTTACATTAAAACCAAATGTAATCACTCCATATAATGTAGATACAACTGCACCAAATACACGTTTAGAGTGTAGAGTAAACGGACAATTAGTAAAATGTAATGATTTTTGGGGAAACAAAGATTTAGAAATTACATTAAAAGTATTTGATGAATCCAGTACTAAATCATATTATTTAGTTAGAGATTATGTAGAAAGCAAAAACTTAGGTGATGATTTAGAATTAATGCCAAAATTCTTTGAAGGAACAAAAACTCAAATCAATACAGAAGGTATGAAAGAATTATTGTTTTATTCAGTCGATGAAAAAGGCAACAAAGAAGCAGTAAAATCACAAGTTTTCAAAATAGATAAAACTGCACCAATAACTAAATTTAGAAAACCAGCAGCAACAAATACTGCAAAATTCACAGTTGAATTTGACGGATTAGATACTTTATCAGGAATAAAAACATTCGTATATAGTTTAGATGGTGGAAAATCTTTAGTATCTGCAGACAGAATTTCAATAGAAACTGAAGGAACGTACACAGTTCAAGTTTATGCTGTTGATAACGCAGGTAACGAAGGAAACGTTGTTGAATTTACAACCACATTAGACTTACCTTCAAACGAAGATGATGATGACGATGGTGGAAATTCAGGCGGTTCATCCAGTGGAAGTTCAACTTACATTGCACCACAAATAATCAATTTAACTGAAGCTCAAGTAAAAGCAGGATACAATGTAGTATTAAGAGAAAGAGATCAATTAAAATTCAGATTAGAAGGAAAAGATTATGTTTTCAAAATCGAAGACATATTTAACTACAAAGTTAAAGCAAGTCTTCAAGGAGTTAGCGAATTCGCACAACGTGAAAGCAAAACTTTCGATCTTGATAACGACGGAATGATTGATTTTAAAGTTACAATTGGTTCAGTAACCTCAACAACCGCTTTAGTGTCTGTAATTGCAAAAGAAGAAATTGCACCACAAGTTGAAGAAGAAGTTGAAGAAGCAGAAGACGAAGTTGAAGAACAATTTGCAACTGAACAAGCACAAGAACCATCATTCATGAATAAAATCACAGGAATGGTTGCAGGAGCAAGTGCACCTGTTAAAGTTGGCGTTGGAGTATTCGTATTATTAATATCTCTAATCGCAGTATTGCTTTTCAGCCGTAAATAAATTATTTTTTTATTTTTTTCAAATAAAAAACTTTTTAAACAAACAAGTAAATGTAAATTAATTGGTGAAAAAATGAAATTAAACGAAATTATCAAAAATACTCGTACAAAAATAAATGAACAAACTGCAAAATTACCTGTAGTTGGAAAAACTTTAACACAGAAAATGACTCCCAAAACCATAGCAAAAACTGCTTTGGCTACATTAATAGGAGTAACTATGTTGAAAGACAATGTTCATTTTGGTTCTGTAGATTTAAACAATATTCATGGTGAAAATCATTATGTTTTTGGGGTCCTTCCAATTACAGAAGCAAGAGGGTCAGGAAATATATACTCATTTGGTTTAATTGCACCTATAACTGAGTTAGATGATTATGTCGGAAATTCTGTTTCAATAGGATTGCTTGGTGCAGTTAGTTCTGTAGATGGAAAAACAAATGGAAACGTTTCTTCTATGGCACTATTAGGCACACTTAGTTATTTTAAAGAAAATGCAAAATTCAATGGAGATGTTAATTCATGGGCCATTGTAGGTGGTCTAATAGAATATGCGGATAGATCTCGTACATCTGGAAATGTTGATTGTAGAGGGATTGTTGTTAGAAATCATTTCGAGAAAGGATTAGGCAATATAACTATCAAAAATATGGCTGAACAAACCCATTACAATCCGTTAGAATAGTTTTTTTTATTCCATAAGAAACTTTGTTTCGTTGGTGCCAAAAATAGTTTCTATTTTTGTGCATTTTAATAATCAACATGCAAGAGGAAAAGAAAATGGCAAATATAGAAACAACATTGGAACCTTGTCCGAACAGAGTTAAAAATCATTTTGAAGAAAATCCCCTTCCAATCCATAAACATTTATGCTTAAATACTTATTGCGATAAACAACATCAAGAAAAAGATTCACAAGGTAATCCAACGGGTATTAAATACTGTTGGTGCGAATACTATAAAGATTAAATTTATATACTTCTTCCTTATTCATCATATTGGGTGAATATTATGTATCATAATAAAGATTCAAATACGATTTTATATTGGGTAATTGCAGTTCTTTTAGTTGTCATTCTTGGAACATACGGTTATATTGCATATGATAAATATGTAGAAACTAAAGAACAAGAAAAAATTGACTTAATGAACCAAGGTGCAGTATTAGGTGCAGAACAAGCAATAATGCAACTAATAAATGAAGCTTCAAAATGTCAACCATTTCCAGTCAGATATGAAAATACGACTGTAACAATGTTTGCTTTAGAATGCACAAATTTAGCACAAGTTGCTTCAGCAACATTACAAGCAAGACAAAGTGAATAAACAAATTTTATTTGATATTTTTTTATTTATTTTACCTCTTCCATTTATGTGGTTTACACATAATGAATTATTTATATCTCTTTTAGTTCTATGTTTAATCATAACAACATTCTCCATAAAATATGAAAAAAATGAAATCTATCTTTTATTGCTAGGAATAATAGCAGGAATTATTGCAGAAATTGGTGGAGATTATTTTAACAAAGTACAATATTGGGAACAAGGTTCTTTTTTTGGAGTTCCATTCTGGCTTCCATTATTATGGGGATATGGTGTAGTTTATTTTAGAAGAATAGGTAATTGGATAGTCTCTCTTAAATAATCTGCTTGCAGAATTCAGGTAGCTGAATTAAATCTTACCAGTTTCTAACATAATCATTTACAGAACTAAACCATTTATTCACAGATTCATTTATTCTTTTCTTTAAAACAAGTTTATCTTTTAATCTATACACAAAAGTATACCCGCCTTTATCCAAATTCACTTGAAATTTTTCCACAATCTCCTTATCATTCAAAGACTTGATGGATTTTTGAATTGTAGTTCTATCTTTATTCATCATCTCAGAAATAGTTGCCACACAAAGAGGATCTTTTTGTTTTTCTAAAAAAAGAAATAAATCGTACTCTGATTTATTCATGGAAAAAGCACAAGTAAGTATTTCTTTAAAATTCACCATCCGACACGCAAAATTAATTTCCATGAGACAAATATTTTTGAGCTTCCAAAGAAGCAATACAACCCGAACCTGCAGAAGTTATTGCTTGCCAATATCTCTTCCTATCTTGAACATCTCCACATGCAAACACTCCTTCAACAGAAGTTTTTGTGTCGTTAGTAACAATATACTCTTTCTCCATTTCAAGTTTATCCTTAAACAACCCAGTATTAGGAATATGTCCGATAGCTAAAAATAATCCTTCAGTTTTAAATTCTTCAACTTCACTAGTTTTAGAATCTTTTAATTTCAAACCTGTAACACTATTTTCTCCGAGCACTTCAACAATTTCTTTATTCATTAGAAAGTCAATTTTAGGATTAGCTTTACATCTATCAAGCATAATTGCAGAAGCTTTAAAGTTCTCACTATGGTGAATGATTGTAACTTTGCTTGCAAACTTTGTTAAAAAATTTGCTTCCTCCATTGCAGAATCTCCTCCACCAACAACAACAATCTCTTTTCCCTTAAAGAAAAAACCATCGCAAGTTGCGCAAGCAGAAACACCACGACCTTTCAAACGAGATTCACTTTCTAATCCCAAATATCTTGCTCTAGAACCAGTTGCAATAATAACACTGTTTCCCAAATAAACTTCTTCAGAAGTTTTAATTTCAAATGGTTTCTTTGAAAAATCTACAGATGTAACTAATTCAAATTTAGTTTCTGCACCAAATTTTTGAGCCTGAGTTCTCATTCGATTCATCAATTCAGGACCCATAATTCCTTCAGGAAAACCAGGGAAATTTTCAACTTCAGTTGTAGTAGTTAATTGACCGCCAGGTTGTTCTCCTTCAAGTATTAAAACTTTCAAGTCAGCTCTAGCAGAATAAATTCCAGCTGTAAGTCCAGCCGGACCACTACCTATTATTATTACATCATAATCCATTTAAAACACCTAAATTGTTTCATAAAGTTTTTGAACTTTTTGCTTTAACAAATCTTTAGGCAAAAAACCAACTGCTCTGCCAACTTCTTTTCCACTCTTAGTTAGAATTAAACAAGGTATTCCTTGAATTCCAAATCCATTGGTTAGTTCAGGATAATCTTCAGTATTTAATTTAGCAAAGACAATTTTTCCATTGAATTCTTTAGCAACTTCTTCAAAAACCGGACCCATCATTTGACAAGGACCACACCAAGGAGCCCAAAAATCAATCAATACAGGTAATTTTGACTCTACAACAACGCTTTTGTAATTTTCTTTTGTTATGTGTGTAATCATATTTATTCCTCCAAATACGCTTGTGCTAAAATAAATCACAACTCATTTATAAAATGTGTGGAAGATGTGAATAAAACTAAATTTAAAAATCACAATCAATTATGATTGATGACAAATCTACTAGAAGTTGTTAAATATTTATTTGCGAAATCAACCACATCTTTTTTAGTTATGTTTAAAGAAAGTTTAACTTTATCTAAACCAGTAGTTTCATCTCCAAAACGTTCTCTTTTATTTCTCTCATAAAGTTCAGTATGGATCCAACCAGGAATTTGAAGAGCGAACATTGTTTGAGGTAAATAAGACGCTTTACATGCCTCAACTAACGAATCATCAAAGTCACCTTGTTTTAACTTAGTTATTGCAGAATTCACTGAATCTAAAGATTCCTCTAATTTATCAGGAGAAATCTCATAATGTAGTCTAATAATATTTGTTTTTGCTCTTTGAAATGAATTAGCTCCGACTGAATAAACCAATTTATTTTTAAAACGTAATTCTTGAAAAAGTAAACTATTCATGCCTCCTCCCAATATCCTACAAAGATAAGGAACGTAAGTTCCTTCAACAGACTCATCTGAAGGAACTTTAAAATATATGTCTACAATTGAATCTTTGGCATTACCAGTAACCAAATCATATTTACAAAAATCATCATACGCAGGTTGTTCATTGAATTTAATTTTTTTTGCTTTTTCTCCTTTAGGAATTTTCTCCAAATCGGAAATTATTTTCGTTTTTATTTTTTTATCTTTAAAATCTCCAACTGCACCAAAAACTAAATTTTCCCCCACATAAAATTTTGAATGATATTTTTTTAAAGTTTCTAAAGTTAAACTTTCTAAACTTTTTAAATCTCCCAAAGTGTCTATAAATGTGATGGGATTAGCAGAATATAATTTTTTATTTATTTTTTTAGTTATATCCCAATAAGGATCGCTATTTTTCTTTCCCTCTGAAAGCATAATTTCGCGTTCAACAATTTTTCTCTCTCTTTCAAAAGTTTCTTTAGATAAATTAGGATAAAATAAACTATCACTTACCAACTTAAAACAATTCAAAAAATTAGTATTTAACAAATAATTGGAATCATTATTTCCTGCAATAGGAAAATTAGTCATATAATGGCCCGTACTTGCATTAATGTCCATGCCCAGGAAATTTTGCTTTAACATTCGTTCAATTTCATCAGGATGATTTTTAGAATCTCCGAAAACCATATGTTCTAGAAAATGCATTGCTCCAGAATTTTTTCTAGTTTCATGTGCCGAGCCAGCTAAAATCAAATGTCTTCCCCAACTTAAACCAAAGTTAGGAACATGTTCAAAAATAAGTGTAGCACCATTATCTAAATGGATAACTTCTCCCCTTTCTTTAATTTCTTTTTCCAACTTATTAAAATTAATGGCCACAATATCTAAAATAAACATCCCTTTATAAAGCTTTCTATTAGTTACTACTTTTAAGTGAACAGTATATTTCACCACACATTTTTTAAATTACTCTTTATTTTGACATTTTATGTTTCCTTTAACCATAAAAGAAGTTCAAGATGAAAAAGAACTAAAACTACTTCTAAACTTTATGAAAAAACAAAAACAATATTATCCAAAGTACGATGAATGGCTACATGAAAAGTGTAAACCACGTATAGAAACAGGACAATACAGAACATTAGTATCGATTGCAGATGGAGAAATAACTGGAGACGTAGTTTGGACTCCTTTAAACAAAGACGACATAGAAATTCGAAATCTGCGAATAGACCCAAACTATCAAAACAGAGCATTAGGAACATTTCTTTTAAGACAAATAGAAGTTCTTCAAAAAAACATATTTACAGACGTATCTGCAAACAATTTCAGCGCAGTTGAATTTTTCATATTAAATGGATTCAAAATAAGAAATATGGCTCATCTATACACCCCCAAAGTCTGGGAATTTGAAATGGAAAAACTCCAATCTTTTAAAACATTTTATAAATAAACTTCTTCTTCTCAAATCAATGCAATTTAAAGGATTAACATTAGATCAATTTCAAATAGATTCTATTAAAGCAATCGATGCAGGAGATTCATGTGTAGTTTCCGCATCAACAGGAACAGGAAAAACTTTAATCGCGGAATACATAATAAGTAAACATCTTCCGGAAGGGAATGTCACAATCTACACAGCACCAATTAAAGCACTCTCAAACCAAAAATACAAAGATTTCTGCAGAGATTATGGAAAAGAACAAGTTGGACTTTTAACAGGAGATTTAGATATAAATCATACAGCACCAATACTCATAATGACAACAGAAATTTATAGAAATATGTTGTTAACAAATGATGAATTATTAGACAGAGTAAAATATGTTATTTTCGATGAAGTGCATTACATAAACGATATTCAAAGAGGAAGCGTTTGGGAAGAATCAATTATTTTTTCTCCAAATCATGTGAGATTTCTTTGTTTGAGTGCAACAATTCCAAATTACGAACAATTTGCAAAATGGATACAAACCATAAAAAAACATACTGTACAAACTGTTAATTATAAACATCGACCTGTTCCATTAAATCACATAGTCTTTGATAGACGATTAGGTTTAACAACAATAGAAGAAATAGAAAAAGATAAAATCAAAGACGAAGAATATTTGTCCTCTTTAGATATTGGACCAGGCGGAAGAAGAAAAAAGAAATTCCCACACCAAAATCAAAAAAAATTTTTACATGAAGTAAAACACCCACATCACATCGATGTAATAAACGAAATCTTAGAAAAAGTTCCAGCATTATATTTTTGTTTTTCAAGAAAAAAAACAGAAGATTTTGCAAAAGAATTAGCATCAAAAAAAGATTTACTTTCATCACAAGAACGATTAGATGTGACAAATTATGTTAGACAAAATATAAATCAAAATATTGCATCAATGGACACAACAAGAAATTTAAGAAACACATTAGCAAAAGGAATTGGATTTCATCATTCAGGGATGTTGCCCGCATTAAAAAATATCGTTGAACACCTATTTGGTTTAGGTTTAATCAAAGTCCTGTACACAACAGAAACATTTTCAGTTGGAATAAACATGCCTGCAAAAACAGTAGTATTTGACGATTTAAACAAATACGATGGAATAACTTTTAGAATGTTAAACTCAAAAGAATATTTTCAAATAGCAGGAAGAGCAGGAAGAAGAGGAATAGATAAAGAAGGAACAGTAATATCTTTAATAAACAGAAGATTAACAAACTTAGAAAAATTAACATCTATATCTACAATTGATGATGATCCAATAATCTCGCAATTCAAATTAAGTATAAACACAATATTAAATTTAATACATAATTTCGATAATAAAACACAAGAAATTTTGTTAAGAAGTAACTTCGATCATTTTGTTAGAACAACTCAAAATCAAAAAGCAGTTAGAGTAATTGCATCATTCAAAAACAAAATAAAGAAATTAGAAAAATTAGAATTTATACAAAATACAAAAAAAATGTCTAACGTTGAAGGAGGAGCATATTTAGATTATGACAAAGATTATGTTCTAACTCCAAAAGGATTATTTGCGAGAAATATTTATTCACAAGAAATTCCATTAACGGAATTATTCTTCATGAAAAACATACATAAAATTTCAGATTTAGATTTACTCATAATTCTAGCAACATTAGTTTACGAAGAAAGAATAAACGATTATTTCATGATTAAAGGTTGCGAAAAAACATACGATAGAATAAATAAAATAATTCAAGGAACAATTTTAGAAATTGAATTAAATAAAATCTCTTTAAAACGAATGATTAATTATGTAACTTGTTGGGCTAATGGTGGAAAATTCTTAGAACTTATGAAATACACCAACTTACAAGAAGGAGACATTATACGATTCTTTAGAAGATTAATAGATGTTTTATCTCAGTTAAAACACGCAACAGAAGATGAAGAATTAAAAGACCGAATGACAAACATTTCTAAATTAATTGATAGAGATTTAGTAAGAGAAATATAAAAAACAAAAATTGATTCTTAATTTAAACATATTTATTTTTCAACACAGATTTAGGTATTGTTGTGTTAATTTTTTCTCGAATTTCTTCCAAATGTTTTCGATAAAAACCAAATTCAGGCAATTTAATTGCATTAGGAAGTACAATTTTCTTCCAAATTTTTTCATACTTTTTAAATTCACCTAAACAATCCGTCAGAGTTTGAAGTTGTTTTAATTGTAAATCTCTCAAATAATTATTTGGCGTATGACCTTGAATAAAGATGGGTGTTAAATTTTTATCTAATTTGTAGACTGCACTCACAAATTTTAAAACCTTGTCCAACTCAGTAAGATTGTTTTGTCTATTTAGAAAATCATCTATGAAATAACATTTAAATTTTTGAGAGTATTTAACAACTTCTTCAGGAGTTATACTTCCAAAATATTCAAATGAAACACAAGGACCTTTAGGTAAAACAACTTTCTTCAAGAAGTTTTTCCTTTCAACATTAAATTCAGCATCATTCACAATAAACATTAAAGAGTTCTTACTGGGTGCTTTTGAATAAGGAAGCCCTTCAATTCTAAATACTTGATTATTTTTACGTTTAGCCATATTTTTCACCTGTTTGAAAAAACCTAAATCTAGTTCGGTTTATATATTTTGTCCTTAAGAAGGTTTGATAGAGATTTAGTAAGAGAAATATAAAAAAGTTATTCTTAATCTAAACAATTAATTAAATTGTGAATCTTTTTCTCATTTTTTCTTCAGATACGATCATTGCTTTTCTTTCTGCTTCAAATTTTTTGTTCATTCTAGAATGTAAGATATTTTCCCTTTCCCAATATGCTTGAGTTGGTACAAGACAATCATCAGGTATCATTTTAAACCAATAGAATTGTCCTAGAGGATCATTATCGATTTTGAATTTGCATCCTTTTTCTTCCAATGTAGCTATTATTGATTTTATTTTAGAACTAAGAGATTTATTTTGCGATTTAGCGTTAATTACCCCTCTTTCAATTTTAATTTCTTTTGGTGAATAAATATGGAATGTTTTTTTATCTATTTCTAATGCACAAACCACATTCCCATTTTTACTATTATAAATATTAATACAATTTGATTTACTTCTAAAATCATCATTAGCGTACCAATTACCATCTGATTCTCTAGAGTTCTTTTTAATCGTTACATACAATAACTTCTGTTTTTCATTATATTCAAAATTATTTCTATTTGAATATCTCATTTCTCGTAACATTTCTGCTTTATTTTCATCGAACATAAAATATTCATTGTGTAATTGAATTACCTCTTCAGTTTTAATGCCATATTTTTCTGTTAACAATTCTTCTAAATCTTTTTGAAATATTTCATTTCTATCGTGTCTAAAAAGTAATTTAGGATGATTAGGATAAAATAATGCTTTCTGCATTGAATTATTTGTTGTGTAAATTTCTATAGATTTATTTTTTCCTTCTAGAATTGATTCAACGAATAATAATTTATTTTTTTCATCATATTCAAATTTAGAAATATTCGAATATTTTTCTTGTCTGATTTTATTCATATCTTCTTGAGTAAATTTCATATAATTTCCAGTTTATTCACATAATATAAATGTTTCCATCGTTTTTATAATTCTTTCTAGAAACATATGCCCAATAATTTTTTATTTAAAAATAAGCCCTAAATCCAATAAAATTACTCAACCCGTAAAACCCAAGAAATCCATATTTTAAAACTTTTTCACCCAATTTACACCAAAATTAAAAACCCAAACATTTATAAAACATCCTAATTTCCCCGAATAGTTGATCAAGTTAGCTTGATTAATGCAATTTACGCCTTGATAGTGTAGTCCGGCCTATCATATCGCCCTGTCGAGGCGATGACCCGGGTTCGAAAACTCAGCAACTGGCTAATCGACAGCCAAGTGCTGTATCGATTGTCCCGGTCAAGGCGCTTTGTTGTGAGCTGGTGGCTCAGTCTGGAGAATTAATCGTATTGATTTTTTCGGACACTAGAGCACCTGACTTTTAATCAGGTGGTCGCGAGTTCAAATCTCGTCCAGCTCGCCACTTTTTATTTATTTTCCTTAACTGGGGGTTACTATATATGGTTGAACAACTAAAACATAATTTAATACCACAACATGAAAAGCTTTCTGAAGAACAAAAACAAAGATTGTTTGAAAAATACAATATCTCCTTTAAAGAACTACCAAAAATTCATGTTTCTGATGCAGCAATAAGACATTTAGATCCAAAATATGGAGATGTAATTAAAATAACAAGAAAAAGTCCGACAGCAGGAAGAGCTATTTTCTACAGAGGTGTTTCACGTGACTGAAATGAGTAATGCAAAATTATTATTAAAAAAGTATTTCGAAGAAAATTCTTTAGTAAATACAGACATAAATTCATTTAATCGATTTGTTAATGAAGATTTAAATAAAATTCTAGAAGAAAATAAAGTTATTGAACCAACAATTATTCCGCCTAATGTCGACGAATTTAAAATTCAATTTGATAATATTTGGGTTGGGAAACCAGAAATAACTGAAGCAGATGGTTCAAAAAGAGATGTTTATCCTATGGAAGCAAGATTAAGAAAATTATCTTATTCTGCACCAATATATTTGGAAGTTTCAGCGCACATCGATGGGGTTCAAAGAGAAAGTTTCAAATTACAAATAGGAAATTTACCAATTATGTTAAAAAGTCAATTTTGTCATCTTAATGGATTAACTAAAGACGATTTAATTAAACATGGTGAAGATCCAAGTGATCCAGGCGGTTATTTTATAATTAATGGTTCAGAAAAAGTTCTTGTTAAAATTGAGGATTTAGCAGCAAATAGATTCATGTGGAAAAAGAAGCAATAGGTGTTTCAGATTATGTTGGAAAATTATTTTCTGGAAGAGGTTCTTATAAAATTCCTCATGAATTAGAAAAATTAAAAGATGGAATATTTTATTTAACATTTACAAGAGTTAAAAGAATCCCGGTAGTATTAATCTTAAAAGCATTAGGCATGTTAAAAGATTCAGACATCATGAAAAACATTGGTTTGAATGATGATAATGAAGTATTTGTAAACTTATTTGAATTTGTAGATGTAAAAGATCAAGAAGAAGCGTTAGATTTAGTTGCTAAAAAAATTGGTATTGCACAAGCAAGAGAAATTCGTGTTGCAAGAGCACAAGAAATTTTAGACAAGTATTTATTCCCTCATCTTGGAGTTACAGAAGAAAACAGATTATTCAAAGCATCAAATATTTGTAAATACATAAATACTTATATCCGAATTACAAGAGGAGAATTACCTGAAACAGATAAAGATCATTATGCAAATAAAAGATTAAAATTATCAGGAGATTTATTGGGAGATTTATTACGTGTTAACATAAAAGTATTAATTGGAGATTTATTATATAATTTCCAAAGAATCGTTAAACGAGGAAAAATCCCAAGCATAAAAGTAATAATTCGAGAAAAACTTCTAACTCAAAGAATATACAGTAGCATGGCTACAGGTAATTGGGTTGGTGGAAGACCAGGAGTATCACAAAGATTAGCAAGACAAAACTTTTTAGATTTGTTATCTGCATTACAAAGAGTAGTTAGTCCATTATCTTCAACACAAGAAAATTTTGAAGCACGTGCACTTCACTCAACACATTTAGGAAGATTATGTCCTAGTGAAACTCCAGAAGGACCAAATATCGGGTTAAGAAAAAACCTTGCAATTTTAGCAAGTGTTACACATACTGTTAACGAAGAAGAATTAATGAAATCCTTGAAAAAAATAGGTTTGGAGAATGATTAAAATGGCAGATGTATTTATTGATAATAAATTTATAGGAACAGTTAAAGACGGTTATTCATTTGCAGAAAGATTCATTTCAGAAAGACGTATGAATAGATTAGATGCGTCAGCAAATATTCTTGTTGATAAAAATACTTCTAACGTATACATTGAAACTTCTTCAGGAAGAACCATCAGACCATTAATTGTAGTAAAAGAAGGAAAATCTCTTTTGTCAAAAAAACATTATGAACAGTTAAAAGCAAATGAAATTGCTTGGTCTGATTTAATCAAACAAGGGATTATTGAATATTTAGATTCAACAGAAGAAGAAGGAGCTTTAGTTGCATTCGATGAAAAAGATTTAACTACCGAGCACACACATTTAGAAATTAGTCCTACTGCAATAGTTGGAATAATTACAGCGTTAGTTCCATTTGGACATCACAATTCAGGTCCTCGTTTACTTCAAGGTTCTAAAAACCAAAAACAAGGAATTGGATTTTATGCTGCAAATTTTCCATTAAGAATGGATACTGATTCAAACTTGTTACATTATCCACAAGTTCCAATCGTTTCATCTATTCTTTATGACTTAACGCAATATGAAAAACATCCAAGTGGACAAAATGTAATTGTTGCAGTTATGTCTTATCAAGGATACAATATTGAAGATGCGGTAATTCTTAACAAAGGAAGCATAGATAGAGGATTTGGTAGAAGCACTTATTTCAATCCTTTAGTTGCTGAAGAATTAAGATACTCAGGTGGATTATTAGATGAAATTTGCATTCCAGATAAAGAAGTTAAAGGATATAGAAGTGAAAAAGATTATCGATTATTAGATGATGATGGAATAATTACTCCAGAAGCGTATGTTAAAGAAGAAGATGTTATCATTGGAAAAACTTCTCCTCCAAGATTCCTTAATGCAATGGACGAATATAATCTTGCTACAAATTCAAGAAGAGAATCTTCCGTAAGTATTGCACATGGAGATCAAGGAATTGTAGATATGGTTCTTCTAACTGAAAGCGAAGATGGAAATAAATTAATTCAAGTTAGATTAAGAGAACCAAGAATTCCTGAATTAGGAGATAAATTTACTTCACGTCATGCACAAAAAGGAATAGTTTCTTTAATCGTTCCAGAAGCAGATGTACCTTTTACAATAACCGGAGTAAAACCTGACATCATATTTACCGCACACGGTGTTGTATCACGTATGACTGTTGGTCACTTATTAGATTTATTGGGTGGTAAGATTGGTGCACTTGGTGGAAGATTTATAGATGGAACTATTTTCGATTCAGAAAAAGAAAAAGATATGAGGGTAGAATTATTATCATATGGTTTCAAAGAAAATGCAACCGAAACAATGTTTAATGGAGTAACGGGTGAAGAATATAAAGTAAAAATATTCGTTGGACCTATGTATTACTTAAGATTAAAACATCAAGTTAGAAATAAATTACATTCAAGAGCTTTAGGACCTATACAACTTCTTACAAGACAACCTACAGAAGGTCGTGCAAAAGAAGGAGGATTAAGATTAGGAGAGATGGAGAAAGATACTTTAGTTGCTCATGGAGCGAGTATGCTTTTGAAAGAAAGATTTGATTCAGATAAAACAATAATTCCTATTTCAGATGAAAGTGGAATTGTTGCAGTTCATGATGCAAGAAAAGGAAGAAATTATTGTCCTATTGCAGGTGAAGATGCAGGAATTGAACAAATTGAAATGTCATATGCCTTCAAACTTATATTGGATGAATTCAAATCACTTTGTTTATATCCAAAATTAAATTTGAAATCAAAATACTAGGTGGTTTATCAAATGGAAGAAACATTCACACATAAAAAAATAAGTTCAATTAAATTTGGATTAATGGGTCCAAAAATAATTAAAGACATGTCTAGTGCTAAAATTGTAACTCCTGAACTTTATGATAAAGAAGGATATCCTGTAGATGGAGGTCTTATGGATGTAAGACTAGGAGTTATCGATCCAGGTTTAAAATGTAAAACTTGTGGTTTAAAACTAAAAGAATGTCCTGGACATTTCGGTTATATTGAATTAGCAAGACCTGTTGTTCACATTAAATTTATTGATGTAGTTTTAGATGTATTAAGAATGACTTGTAGTAGTTGTTCAAGACTGCTTCTATCTGATGAAAAAATTGCTCAAGTTGCTAAAAGCTTTGAAAAATTAAGCGAAATAACTGATGAAAAAAATCAACGTATTCTTGTCAAGAAATTAATTGCAGAAGCAAAAACACTTTCAAAGTGTCCGCATTGTCAAGCGAAACAAGAAAAAGTAAAATTAGAAAAACCATCAACATTCTTAGAGAATGAGAAACGAATTAATCCAATAGAAGTTAGAGCAAGACTTGAAAGAATTCCTGATGAAGATTTAAATTTAATAGGTATTAATTCAGAAGTTGCAAGACCTGAATGGATGATTTTAACAGTTTTACCAATTCCTCCAGTAACTATGCGTCCAAGTATCACTCTTGAAACAGGAGAAAGATCCGAAGACGACTTAACTCACAAACTTGGAGACATAGTTAGAATTAACCAAAGATTATTTGAAAACATAAACGCAGGTGCACCAGAAATTATTATTGAAGATTTATGGGATTTATTGCAATACCACGTTACAACTTTTTTCGATAACGAAGTATCTCAATTACCTCCAGCAAGACACCGAAGTGGACAACCTCTAAAAACACTTACTGCGAGAATTAAATTTAAAGAAGGAAGAATTAGACATAACCTAGCAGGTAAAAGAACAAACTTTTCAGCACGTACAGTTATTGGTCCAGATCCAAAATTAGAAATTAATGAAGTAGGAGTTCCAAGAGTTTTTGCTATGAAACTAACAGTTCCAGAAAGAATAACTACATGGAATGAACAATACTTAAAAGCATTTGTACAAAAAGGACCAACTGATTATCCTGGTGCAACATACATTGTAAGACCAGATGGTCGAAGAAAAAAAATAACTGATGAAACTAAAGAACAATTGTTAGAAGAAATTCAACCAGGATTTATTGTTGAACGTCACTTATTAGACGGAGATGTTGTTTTATTCAATCGTCAACCATCACTTCACAAAATGAGTATGATGTGTCACAGAGTTAGAGTTTTAGATGGATTAACATTAAGATTAAACCCTGCAGTATGTACTCCTTATAACGCAGACTTCGATGGAGATGAGATGAACTTACATGTTCCTCAAACAGAAGAAGCTAGAGCAGAAGCAGAAATTTTAATGGAAGTACAAACACAAATTATTTCACCAAGATTCGGTTTATCCGTTATTGGTGGAACTCAAGACGCAATTAGTGGAAATTATTTATTAACACAAGAAGGATACAAAGTAAGTTATGAAACAGCAGTAGATATATTGATGAGACTTGGTTTGGTTGATTTCTCAAGATTGCCTAAGAAAAAAGAAGTTACAGGAAAAGAAGTTTTCAGTGTATTGTTACCTGAAGATTTAGATTTTAAATCTCCAAACAAATTATACAAAACTGAACCAGAAAATCCAGAAAGTATGGTTGTAATTAAAAAAGGCCAATTGAAACATGGTTTTATGGATAGTAGTAATTTAGGAGAAGGTAGCGGATTATTATTAAGACAAATCTATAAATTATATGGTCCAGAAAAAGGAGTATTGTTCTTAGGACGAGTTTATCGTTTAGGAATTGAAGTTCTTTTCATAGATGGATTTACAGCAGGAATTAGTGATATCGATTTAACACAAGAAGGAGACGATAAAATAAAATCTATTCTTGACAAAATTGATAAAGAAGTTTTACTATTAATCAAAAAATTTGACGATGGAAAACTTGAAGCTCTTCCAGGTAGAACTGAAGAAGAAACGTTAGAACTAAAATTATTACAACTATTAAACAGAGCACGTAATGATGCGGGAGCTGTAGCTTTAGACAATACAATTTATTCAAACACAATAGATATGATTAAATCCGGAGCAAGAGGAAGTTCAATCCATATTGCACAAATGAGTGCTTTAGTTGGACAGCAAGCTGTTCATGGATCTAGAGTAAATAAAGGATATAATGATAGAACACTTTCATGTTTTAAACGTGGAGATAAAGGAAGTTTAGCTCATGGATTTATTCGAAGTTCATTTAAAGATGGTATGAAACCATATGAAACATTTTTCATGGCTATGACTGGAAGAGATTCACTGATGGATACTGCCTTAAGAACGCCGAAATCCGGATATTTATATCGTAGATTAGCTAACGCGATGCAAGATTTGAAAATCGATTATGATTTCACAGTAAGAGATGCATCAGGAAAAATTGTTCAATTCAATTATGGAGAAGATGGAGTTGCTGTAGCGAAAAGTGAAGGCGGACACATCAATGTAAAAAGAATTATCTCCAACATATTAGAAAATTAGGTGACAAAATGGAAAAATTATTAGAAAAATATTCAGATAAATTACCTCAAAAATTAATTGATGAAATTGTAAACAATGTTCCTAAAAATATTACTGATAAAAAATTAGAAAGTATTTTCGAAGCAGTTTACAAAGAATATTCATCATCATTGGCAGAACCTGGAGAATGCGTTGGCGTTGTTAGTGCAGAAAGTATTGGAGAACCATCCACACAGATGACGTTAGATACATTCCACCTTGCAGGAGTAGCTGAAGTAAACGTAACAACAGGTTTACCAAGATTAATTGAAATTTTAGATGGAAGAAAAAATATAAGTACTCCTTCTGTTGAGATTTATTTAAAAGAACCACATAATAAAGGAACAGACATTACAAAAATTGCTGCACAAATAAGAGAAACAACCTTAAGAAGTTTTTTAAGTGAAATCAATATAGATATAACGACAAACACATTAAGTGTATTGCTAAATAAATCTAAACTAGAAGAATTGGATTTAGACTACAAAATAATTGCAAAGAACATAGAAAAAGCATTAAAAGGCTATAAAGTTAAATGTGAAGACGATTACGTTTTATCTATAAAACACAATAAAGAAGGAAACTTAAACGACCTGTACAAACTTAAAGAA
This sequence comes from Candidatus Nanoarchaeia archaeon, assembly GCA_028691765.1. Classification (GTDB taxonomy): domain Archaea; phylum Nanobdellota; class Nanobdellia; order Woesearchaeales; family SKGA01; genus JAQUYS01. Next base: position 37,454 of record JAQUYS010000003.1, read on the forward strand.
AAATTAAAAGAAATCTATGTTTATGGAATTAAAGGAATAAAACAAGTAGTTCCAGTTAAAAGAGATGACGAATATGTCATAGTTACTGCAGGAAGTAATTTTAAAGAAATAATTAAGTTGGATTTTGTAGATACATTCAGAACCTGCTCTAACGATGTTTTTGAAATGGAAGAAGTTTTCGGAATTGAAGCTGCAAGACAAGTAATTATAAATCAAATAATGACAGTTTTAGAAGGTCAAGGTATTCCATTAGATGTTAGACACATATTATTAGTATCAGATACTATGACTATGAGCGGACATGTTTTAGGAATTAATCGTTATGGTATTGTAAAAGATAAACCAAGCGTATTAGCAAGAATCTCGTTCGAAACTCCTTTGAAACATTTAATCGAAGCGGCATTAAGTGGGGAAGTTGATAATCTTAAGAGCGTTATAGAAAACGTTATGATCAATCAGCCAATTCCAGTGGGAACAGGATTACCACATTTAATTACTCGAATTGTAAATGAGAAAAAACCTTAAAAATATTAATTTTTTTATTTTTTAAATTTTATAAAATTCTATTGCACCATGTTTTTCAGAATAAATTATGCCTATTTTATGGCCATTTGCCCTAGATAAATAATCTCTCAACTTAAAATCTATGGTTTCTTTTATCAAATCTTCTTCAAAAGGAGTGTATTGTTCTAAAAATTGTGCATGCTCAATTTCATCAAGAGAAACACGATTTGAATGTTTATTCACGATTTCAATTAAATCATGTTGTAATACTGGTGCTTTTCTAGATTCGATTGTGTGATTTATATCCATAATTGCCTAAGTCTTAATTTATTTATAAAATGTTTGTTTTTTAGTTCGTTTCAACATAATAGCCTAAAAGATTCTTTCTTAAAATTCCTTTAACTTTTTGAGTGCTTCCTTCAGAAGGTAAATTTGTTGAAGAAATAAAAATCATATCTTCTCCATCCGAAAGACTAAAACCCGATAATTCACCTAACTTTATGGTGTTTTCAACAGTTCCTTTAACAGTAACTGTTTGATCAACATATTCTGCAGATTTAATATCTGAGATTTTGTCTATACCACAACCAGTTAAAAACAAAGCTAGAAATAATAAAGTCCCCAATAAATATTTTTTATTCATTTTACTTAAAATAGCATCGCTTATTTAAAATACTACCTATTTTTAAAATTCAGAATTTCATAGATTTTGAAGAAAATAAATATTAAAGAGAGATATATTAAAAGAATTAAGAATATAAAATTAAACTTTACATTTAAGTTAGAAATTATCAAAACCAACAAGATATACGTCGTTATAATTAAAAAAATGTTTTGCTTTGTAAAAATGGTTTTAAATTTGTTCATTTTGAGATTTAATCATCTACTGTGAATAGCCTCGAATCCTTAACTTTAAACAAACCAATTCTTGCTCCAGCATCAAGCCAGCCATGAGCATAATTTAAAGCTCCAAACGCCAAAACCATGTCTCCCTTTTTTTCTAAAAAATGACTTGCATCAGAAAAATAATTTTCAGCCATTTCTAAAAAATCTTTTGCCTGATTTATACGATCAATATCCATTTCATGGCTTTTAACCTTTTCTATAGCCTCTCCAGTTATTTTAAAATATTGTTCTAATTTTTCCTTAGTAATTATGTTGTTGAGTTCCATAAGTTCTTATTATTTAAAGGATTTAAAAAGATTGTCTTTTTGACCCCTATATTTATAAATAAAAATGTATTTCTAGGGTATAAGTGATATTTTATGGGACGAATCAAAACAAAATTAATTAAAGCAAAAACAAGTGAAATGTTTGAAATACATAGCGAAGCATTTAGTACAGAATTTGGTCCAAACAAAGACGTAGTAAACAAATTTCAAAGAGGAGCTTCAAAAAAATTAAGAAACATCATCGCAGGTTATGCAACTAGAATGAAAAAACAAGCAATAAAGAATGCAGTTTAAGGTGATTTAAATGGAAGAAGGAACAGATAATTCAATTTTTATCGGTACAAAACCTTTCATGAACTATGTGACTGGCGTAGTGGTACAATTCACAACAAAAGGAGCAAAAGAAGTTCTCGTTAAAGCTCGTGGTAAGTTTATTTCCAGAGCAGTAGATGTTGTAGAACTTGCTGTAAAACGTTTTCTTAAAAATAAAATTCAAATTAAAAACATAACTATAGATTCTGAAGAATTCACAAACAAAGAAGGAAAACAAGTTCACGTTTCCACAATTGAGATTATTTTAGAATCAATTTAGGTTAGTAACTCTTTTAGTGGTTACTTATTTTTTAACACATTCTCACTGGTCAAGTCGACGCAAAGTATTTATATTTCTACATTAAAATGTTATTGTGATTCTTACCCAAGATTTAGCAGAATTTGCAGGCATTCATGCAGGAGACGGTCATTTAAGAAAAGATGGGCGAGGTCTTGAATTAAGTGGCGGCTATGACGAAAAAGAATATTATGATGAGATAATTATCCCTATTTTGGAAAAGTTAATTAATAGAAAAATTAAAGGAAGAATATTTCCAAGCAAGGGAACTTATGGAATAAATCTCAATCATAAATTTATTAATAATTTACTAGAGGAATTTGGATTTCCAAAAGGAAATAAAAGTAAAGTGGTTGAGATTCCGTCAATAATTTTAAATTCGAACGAAGATATTTTTAAAAGGGCTTTCCTTCGAGGATTATTTGATACAGATGGAAGTTTAAGTTTTGATAGAAAATCAAGAAATACTAACCCTTTCAAAAAGAAATATCATTTTTACCCCCGTATTTTATTAACCACTATTTCAAGAAAAATGGCTGAACAAGTAAAAAAACTATGTTTTCAAGAAGGTTTGAATTGCTCAATGTACGTTTCTATACCAAAAATTAAAACAGAAAGTACTAAATATAAATTACAAATTTTAGGTAAATCTGCTTTAGATTATTGGATGGAACATATTGGATTTAATAATCCTTCAAAACGTTCTAGATTCGAAATTTGGGCCAAATTTGGCTTTTGTCCTCCAAATACCACCTATGAGCAAAGACGAAAGATTTTAAAAGGAGAACTCAATCCATATGAATTATACTAGTGGGCCTGTAGCCTAGTCTGGACAGGGCATTCGGCTTCGGGAGCTTTAATTTTAGCTGGAGATACCGAAGGGTCAGGGGTTCGAATCCTCTCAGGCTCACCATTTTTATAAAAATTATTTTTTAGAGTTAATTCTAAATATCAAATATTAAAAAACTAATTTAAAAAATAAAAAGAAAAATTATTTTAAGGAATTTATTTGTTCCTTGCTTGCAATAACTGTTTTTTCAATATTTTTTGTAAATATCCAAAATCCTTCTTTAACAGTTCCTTTTATAATTAAAGATTCTTCTCCATTTATGTTTGTTTCTTCAATAGATTCAACTTCCTCAAAATCAGTTGCATTGATTATTAGTTCTTCTATTGAGGTGATTGAATTTGTATTTTCTTGAACTATGTCGCCATCAACATCATTTGGAAGTCTATCGTTCTCATTTATTATTGGTTTAGGTTTAGGTTTTGGTGCAGGAGTTGGTGTTGGTGCAGGAGTTGGTTCTGGTTCTTTTCTACACATAAAATATTTAATTAATTCACCATTACATGAATTATAGAATCCTTCGGATTTACTTCCCTCATATCTACAAACTGCTTTGCAAACACAAGTGTCTAATTTTATCAATTCACCATTTAAGTACCATCCTTCAGATTTTGTATTTATTTTTTCACATATAGGAAATTCTTCTAAAGTTGAATTTATTATTGGAGTAGGTTCTTCTTTAATAATTTCTTCATCTTCTTCATCGATTTCTTCAATATCTGGAGTGCATCCATATTCAAGTAATCCCAGTGTACACATTTCTCCTTCAGTCGGTTTTTCAGAATTCATATATTTTAATTTACTCAAATCAAAATTTTTCCAGAATTCAACTTCAAAATTTTTATTTAGAATAGTCAAATAACTATATGCATAATCATTAAAATGTCTGAAATCAATTACATTCCAACCCGCATTTAATCTTAATTCAACATTATCTTCTTTAGGTATCGCTTTCACTGCGAAAACTTCATCATATGCAGTTGTTCTTTTACAATTTTCATTAAATTCTCCAGTTCCACAATTCCAAACATATATTTTTAAACCATCATCATGTTTAACTCTGAATTGAACTAAATCCGCTTCTGATAAATAAATATAGGTTCTAAAATGATTTGCAGAATGTTCATTCTGATTTATTTCGTTTGTTTTTTCAGTACTCATAAAGTTGGTTTTTCCACTTCTAAATTCTGTTTTGTTCATATTTACAAAAGTGTATCCTTTTGCAAATGTCCAAGCATCATCATAAAAATTTAAATTAAATGTGTTCTTAAATGAATCATCTTCAGGAACGTCTAAAAAATGATCTCCATCTTGAAACAAATAATATCCTCTTACAGGGGAATTTTCAAAGGTCCAAGTGTAATAACTAAATGATTTATCTCCCTTAATTTCGCTAGATATGGGATTTATCGCAGAAAATACGTTGCTCATTAACAACAACATAATCATTAAAAAAGAAATAAGTTTAATCTTCATACTATCACCAATTTTACTTTCTTTAAATACTATATAAATATTCTTTAACTACTTATAAGTAACAACAAAACAAAAGATTTATAAATAGAAACACATTAATAAAAACGTGGATAAATTAAATTTATTTTTGATAAATTTAAACAAAGGTGAATACAATGAATAATTTAAATTCCGAATCAAAAAAAATTCATAAAAATACTTATTCATCAATTACGCATGAATTAATGACGCACTATTTTAAAAATGTCGAAGATTGCAAGGTTGAAGATGTTTCTAAAGTTCTATTCAGTGGGCAATTTAATAACGCAAAAAATTATATGACTTTGGATGAAGTAATTGCAGCGGCAATGGGAATAGCATCTATCAAAAAAAACTCTAAATATGATTCTGAAAGGGATAATAAAAATTATTCTGTCTATAATGTAATTAATTTTGCAAATAAAGTTTCATTACAATATTTAGGTTACTCTGTTTACCCATATCTTGAAACTAGAAAACCTGAAGATGTTCGTATGATTAATTTAAACGGTGATTTTAAAAATTATAATGATCATCAACAAAGATATTCTCAAGCACAAATGGATGAATATTTTAGAAAACAAGGTTTAGCATTAAGATTATCTAATTTAACTGCTTTCCAAGAAGAAGATTTTAAAAATATATTTATAGAACCTATGAAAGAATATGTTGAAAAAGGAACATATGTTCCACTTCGTCCTGAAATATTAAAATTATTTCAAGAACGTAATATTCCAATAATGACTGAAGAAGAATTTTATAAAAAAAATCCAATTAAATCTTTAAAAAGAGAAGATTTAATTAAAGACATTGTAGATGTGTTAAAAACACCATATCAATGAACTCTTCCTTCGTCAACATCATCAGTTTCTAAAAAGGTTTTATTTGCAATCAATTTTTTATTTTCACAAAATACAAAACCTCCTTTCACTTCGATTTCAACTTCTAAAAATTCTTTGAAAGAAATTTCTTTTTTAGGATTTGATGTTTGATTTTCTAAAATAACTTTTGTTCCTACAGTTTCATCAACACTAAGAACTTCAACATCTCCAATTACAGCTGTACTGCTCTCAGCATTCTGTTCAGCTGCTAAAAGCATACCTTCACTTTCAACACCACGCAATTTAGCTTTCTGTAAATTCTTAACAACAATTATTTTTTTATTTAATAATTCTTCTTCAGTATAATATGGAACTAAACCCGAGACTATTTGGATTTGCTCATTTCCTAAATCAACCTTTTCAACATAAAGTTTTTCAGCTTCAGGATGTTTATGAATTTGGACAATTTTACCCACTACTAAATCTAAATCTTGAAAAGTGGTTTTCTTAGATTCTACCTTTTTTTGACCAGAATATTTATTTTTTAATTCTTCAACTTCCTTATCTTCAAGTTTTTTGAATAAAACTTTTGGTTCATTTAATTTACCTTCTTGTAAAGTTAATAAACCAACATCATCTAACTTTAATGATTCAATATTTAATTGAGAAAATATTTCCTTTGAAATCGATGGCATGAATGGTTCACACATAATTGCTAAGTCTTTTACAATATTCACCAATATAAACAAATCGGCTTTGCAACTATTTTCATCATCCACTCTTTTCTTCCAAGGAGCACTATCTTGAAACAAAGCATTTCCTAAAGCAGAAATTTTCATAAGTTGTTGTAATCCCTCCCTTAATTTAACTTCAGTCATCAATTTCTTATAAACATCAACTTCATAATTATATATTGATAAAAATTGTTTTAATTCATCACTCAATTCTCCTTCAAAATCACCTGTGATGTTTCCATCAAAAAATCTAGAAATAAATGTTAAAGTTCGATTTATAAAATTTCCAAAATTTGCTAACAATTCATTATTTAATCTTTCTTGTAAACCTTTCCATGTGAATTCACTGTCTGAATTTTCAGGACGCATGTAGAGTAAATAATATCGGAATACATCTGCAGGAATATTACTTTCTTTTGCATTGTCTCCAAAAACACCCGTTCCTCTACTTTTAGAAAATTGACCTTTTTCATAATTAAGATATTCGGTTGAATTTATGTGATAAACTAAATTAAAACCATCATCTGCAGCCATTAATGTTGCAGGAAAAATAATCGAGTGGAATGGAATGTTATCTTTACCCATAAATTGGTATAATTTCACTTCTTTGTTCTTCCACCAATCTTTCCAGTTTTTAGTTAATTGTTCAGTTATAGAAATGTATCCAATAGGGGCATCAAACCAAACATAAAAAACTTTGTCTGCATACCGGCCGCCGAATGCTGTATTCGGTATCTTTATCCCCCAACGAAGGTCTCGTGTTATTGCTCTTGGTTTTAATCCTTCTTTAAACCAAGCATTTGTAGTTCTTACAGTATTTTCCGTCCAAAATCCTTCCATAGATTGCGTTTTAACCCATTTTTCTAGTTTAGGCTGTAATTTATCTAGTTCCAAGAATAAATGCTTTGTTTCCTTAAAAATCGGTGTTGAACCATCCGCCTTACATCTAGGATTGATTAATTCATCAGGATTTAACAATTTACCACAATTATCACATTGATCCCCACCAGCATCTTCATATTTACAGTGAGGACAAGTTCCTCTGACGAACCTATCTGCTAAGAACGTGTTACATTTCTCACAGAATGGCTGAGTTATTGTATTTTCTTTCACAAATCCATTTTCTAAAACTTTGTTGAATATATCTTGAGTAATTTTATGATGGTTTTCTTCTGAAGTTCTTCCAAAATGATCGAAAGAAATATTAAACCATTTGTAAATATCTGTATGGATTTTAAAATACTTATCGCAAAGCTGTTTTGGAGTAACTCCTTCCTCTTTTGCTTTAGTTTCTGTAGCCGTTCCATGCTCATCTGCACCACAAATGTATAAAACTTCATGTCCTTGACTTCTTTTAAATCTGGCAAAAACATCTGCAGAAAGAACGCAACCAATAAGATTACCTAAATGAGGTATGTTGTTTACATACGGCAAAGCGCTTGTAATGAGTATTTTTTCTTTATTTTCCATGTTGGAGAGTAATTAGTCGGGTTTTTTAAATATGTTGTTTCAAACCCTTCCACTCATAACTTTAATCCAGTATAAACATTTAAAACACTTTGTTCTTTATCTTTAACTTCAAGCTCAACATCAAAATCCAAACCATTAACTTTCTTCAAAAACTTAGCAAACTCACTCAAATCAATAGTTTCAGAATGACTTCCTTTTCTTCCACCTTTTTTCTGCTCAGAATAATGTGTTAAAGGCAAACCATCTTTCTTCTTCCAAGTATTCATAGCGTCCTTCAAAGCAATAACTGCATCTTCACCATTATTCAAACATTCATGGTGAAAAAAATCAAACACAACAGGAATATCTAACTCAGAACTGATCTTTAAACAATCTTTCAACGAATAAGATTTATCATCATTTTCAATAATTAATCTTTTACGAACAAAAGAAGGTAATTTTTTATAATTAGAAATAAATCTTCCCATAGCTGCTTTCTGATCGCCGTATATTCCACCAATATGAATTGTAACCTTACAAGTTTCATCTAAATTCATCGCATCTAATACCTTACAATGATATTCCAAATCTTTTATCGCGTTAAAAACAACTTCTTCCCTAGGAGAATTCAAAATAGTATATTGACCTGGATGCATAGTCAACCTCATATTATTTTTCTTAGCAAATTTCCCAAGTTCTTCAAACTCTTTTTTAAAATACATCATCCAATTAAATTTATTAATGGAATGTGATGCAAAAGGAATTAATTCAGAACCAATCCTAAATAACAAAATATTATTCTCCAAATTAAACTCTAAAATTCTCTTCAAACAATTCAAATTCTCTTTTATGGTTTCAATTAACTTTTCCTCAGAATAAGATTTCAATCTAAATGTTTTATTAGAAGTACAATTTATAGTAGTATTGATACAAGCATAGCCTATTTTCATGGTTTATAAAAATAAAAAAATAAAAATTTATTTTTTCTTAGTTGTTTTCTTTTTAGCAACTTTTTTCTTAACAACTGGTTTAACCAAAGTTACAGTCATTTCTTTTTTAGCCTTTTTTTGAAAAAATGCCAAGTATATTAAAGGTAGAATTCCTGCAGTATTGAAAATCACTAAAACAACAAACCAAGCTAATTGATTGTGTTTTGCAGATTTCCATAAACCTATTGCTTTCCACACAGTCTCCCAAATTGCAATTACAATTAACAAGAGAAGTATATTCCAAGGTAATGTGTTGTATAAATCCATTTTATCTTTGTATGAAGAAGTAATATTTAAATTATGTGTTTTTAAAAAAAGAAAATAAGGGAATTATTCCCTAAAAAATTATTTATTCATAGCCCAAATAGACCATAAACCGGAAATTCCGACTAATGCATAAATTGTAGTTGCTAACCAGCCTAATCCAAATGTGATGAAAGTTACTAAATTCCATCCTAGAGCTACTAGACCCCAATTTAATGCACCAATGATAACTAAGATCATTGCTATTTTATCTACTACACAATCTTTTCCTTTTTTAGCCATAAGTATCACCTTATACTATATTTTCGAATATATACTTTATAAAGCTTTCTAAAATGGAAATTCAATAAAGAAAAATTGTTGCTAAACCCAAAAAAACTAAAAAGCCAAAAACATCGGTTGCCGTTGTAATAAATATTGTTGCAGAAGTTGCAGGATCTTTTCCAAGACTTTTCATAATTAAAGGAATAGTACTTCCAAAAATTCCTGCAATCAAAAGATTTACCACAATTGAGATTCCTAAAATTACACCAATTAAAACATTTTGATTCCAAAATATTGCCAATAGTGCAATTAAAGTTCCAGTGATCACTCCATTAATAATTCCTGCAAGCATTTCATTAAAAATAACTTTTCGACCATTACTCCAATCTAATTCTTTTAAAGCAATTCCACGTACAGCAACTGCCAAAGCTTGAGTTCCAACATTACCTCCCATACCTGCAACTATAGGCATATAAACTGCCAATAAAGTAAATGAGGCAATAGTTCCCTCAAATAAACTAATTACTCCGGCTGCTAAAAAAGTTGTAAATATATTAACAATCAACCACTTATACCGAAATTTTACTTTGGTTAAAGGACCATCAATAACTTCCTCCTCTTCATTTACTCCCGCAAAATCGCCTAAATGCTTAACTGAAGTTTTATGCATTACTCTTAAAACATCATCTGAATAAATTATTCCTAAAACTTCTCCTTCATCACCCAGTACAACGAATTTATTGTGAGGATTGTGTCTAAATTGAGTTATAACTTCATCTCTATTAGAAGAATAATGTATTGAAGAAATATGTGTAATGTGTTTAGAAATATTTTCAGTTTTCTTAACAAGAGCTAATTGATGTATTTTAACTTCGCCCAGTAATAAACCATTTTCGACAACTAAAATTTCAGGAATTTTGCCCGTTCTTTGTTCATGTTTTTTTATTAATTCAGATACTTGACTAAATTTATTCTTTTTTTGAACTTCAATATAATCAAGACTCATCATTCCTGCTGCCGTTTTAGGATTAAATTTTAATAAGAATTCAACTTTATCTTTCAAAGATTTACTTAAAAGATCAATTATTTTTTTACTTCGATGTTCGCTTAAACTTTGCAATAAATCTGTAATTTTATCAGGATCAAGATGTTTTAAAATCTTAAGTAATTCCTCGTTGGATAAATTGGATAAAATAGTAGTTCTTTTACTTTTCGGCAAATGCAATAAAATATGTCCTTTTTTATTGTTCTCTAAAGAATTAAATTTTTCAAGACTATTTTTAGAATGTAAAACTTCTTTAATCTGTGTCCCACTAATGCCTTGCATAATGTTTTTGGAAGTTATTTATATTTAAATACTTCTATTTTAGAATTGACTTTTACCTAGTTTTTGAATTTCTTTTTCTAATTCTTCCATCTTAGAAAAAATAGGAATTTTTTTTGTTTTGAATTTTTTCTCAAACTTTTCAATATCCTCTTTAGAAACTAAATCAACTTTACTCATAAAACAAATAATTGGTTTATCAAATTCTTTTAACGAATTAAGTAATTTAATTTGATCCTCAATTTCCGCAGATTCTTCAGTCAAATCGAAGATATAACAAATTATATTTGAAACATATTTTATGGCTAAATGAGCTTGTACTTCAATATCATTCATCTTTTCTCTATTCAAAGTTCCAGGAGTATCAATATATTGAATTTTTAAAAGACCTTTATTACAATAACCAACATTTAAAGTTTTAGTTGTAAATGCATAAGAATCAATCTCAGGTTTTGCAGGAGTTAATTTAGATAAAAGAGTAGATTTACCAACATTTGGAAAACCTGCAATCGCAACAGTAAATAAACCCGATTTAATTGTGGGAAAAGATTTTAATATTTTTCTTGTTTGTTCTAAAAGTTTCAATTTATTTTTTACTTGTTTCAAAACCGAACTAATTCGACCATAATAACTTCTTCTCAAATTATTCATATCAAAAGAACGTTGAGCTCCACTAAGTCTTTTCAAATGTTCTCTAGAAAATTGTCTAACTTTAGTATTTGCCCAAGCAACTGCACCCAAAGCCGTTTTAATTTCTCCAATATCAACATAAGTTCTCAATAATTCTTCATAAAACTCTCCTAAATTTTCAAAAGAAGGAAATGATTTAGTTATTCTTTCAAAATGTTTAGTTAAAACTCCTTCAATAGTCTCAATTTTAGCAATCTCAATCTTTTTAGACTTGTATTTAGGAACATCTTTAATAGAATCTCTTAAAGCCTCTGCAGTCTTATTTGCCTTCGAAAATGCAAAATCTAGAAACTTATCTGAAGTCTCGACCGGAGGAATATCGTGAAAGGACATAATAGTAGAAAAAAGAAGTCATTTATAAAGAAGTTCATTTTGGAACATAATAAAGATTTTTAAAAGAATAATCAAATACTTTTTCAGCTTTAGCCAATAATTCTTCAGGTTTTATAACTTGTATAGGTCCTTTAAATCTTTCAGTGAATATAGGCATTTTTTGTTTTTCTGTGAAGTTATTTTCTACAATAGTTGTGTGCCATCCTTCTTTTTCATAAAGTTCTCTAAAATCAATGATCGGATCGAAATCAGCTTGAAGTGCAACAACATGCAAATCAGGAAGAATCAAATCACCAAGTTTTGAATGAAATATATATCTAGTTACTTTAAAATCTTGAGGTTTGTAACATATTCTTTTAACTGGTTGTTCTGCAAAAACCATTAATTCAAGCGGAGTTTTACATTTTGAACCTACTTTACGTTCAAAATCAGGAACTTCAGATTGAAATGTACTGCTATTTTTGTGTTTAAGTAATTTTTCAGAATAAATTGGTTCAAATTCAACATATTCTGCATATTTGTCAAAAGTAAATTCAGTACATCTTTCTGCTGCATTTTTCTTATCATCATACATATAAGTATAACCTGGATGACAAAATATTAACATTTCAGGAAGATTCCATGCACTTTTTATATTTTCACTTTCTTTTGACATAATATGTTAAATGAGGAGTTATTTATAAACCTTTCTCTTTGTTACTATTTATCAGTAATTATTTTAAATCAACCAACATCCATTCTCTAAAAAAGTTATAAACTTTGGGAAATTTATTTATTTTTTCCAAGGTTTTTCGATATTTGTCCCTTAATTTTTTAGCTTCTTGATTAGATAAACCTTTTTTCATGACATAAGAAATCTTGGGTTCCAACACAGTTCTTTCTTCCTCAAAAATCTTTTTAATATCAAACTCCTTTGGATGAGAATAAATATACGATTCTTTTTGCAAACCAAAAACCGAAGTAGAGATCAAATCAATATTCAACTCATTTCCCTTCAAGAAATCAATAGTTTCAATAAACTCAGTTTCATTTTCAGTTGGAAAACCAAACATAATGTATGTAACATTAGAAATTCCTACTTTTTTTGAATTCTCCAAAACTACATCCATATCTTTAACATTTGTGCCTTTCTTCATCAACTTTAAAATTCTGTCACAACCACTTTCAACACCCCAAATGATTAATCTTAAACCCGAATTAAATAAAATTTTTAAAGTTTCTTCATCAAATTCTTTCAAGGGTTTAAGTTGACACATCCATTTAACATTTAATGGTTTAATTATTTCAGCCAATTCCAATATTCGTTTTTTAGTAAACATATCATCAATAAAAAAAACAAACTTAGAATTAGATTTAATTATACTTTGTCTAACATCTTCCAAATCAAACTCTTGATACATGCCTTTTCCATGATGAGTACAAAACGTACATTGTTGATAAAAACAACAAGTTGTAGTTTTAAGAGGAATCACCCTTTCAGGAACAAAATAATTGTCTTCGTAAATAGAGTAATCCAAAACAACATTATAATTAAGCTTATTTAATTTAACCTCATCATCATAGATATTTTCACTAGTTATAAAATCATATAATTCAATTTCATTTTTTAAAAAATAATCTGCTTCTTCAATCAATTTAGAATTTACTGCAGGACCACCAATAATGATTTTAATATTTAATTTTTTTAATTCTTTAATCAAAGAAAGTGTGTAAAAACATTGCGATGAATAAATTAAACTAAATGCAACCACATCAGGCTTCATTTCTAAAAGTTTATTCAAACATTCTTCTAAAAATTCAGGAGATTTTCCTTCAACAACTAAATTATTATTTTGAGAATAAACTTTATGCGATTCTTCTGCAAACAAAGTTAAATTTTCTTTTGATGGTTTATCGAACTTTAAATTATGAAAAAATAAATTCAAATCTAAAACTTCAAGATTATACTTAGTATCCAAATTATTTTTAAGAAAA
>JAQUYS010000098.1 GCA_028691765.1 Candidatus Nanoarchaeia archaeon
TAGAATTATTTATCTCGGTCTTTGTTATATTGAGCGAGGGTGGATTTCTCAAGATGAATACGAAAATCTCAATGATTACTTATATAAGCCGTACGCAAAGATGGGGGCCAATGGATCTGCTAAACGCGTTATGCAAGAAGTAGATAAACTTCCAATACGTAAAACTTAATACATCGAGACACTGAATGGGTACAGGAACTATTTCAGTTCTACTCGTAATGTGATAAAATCCTTGTTAAGTTTAAGCTGTAGAACAGCGTAGAGAAGAGCGCAAGAATGTAGATTACTTATTGATTATTCCTACATTTTGACTTAAAAACGTTGATATTTAGGGATTTTGTGTTTCTATTATAGAAACAACCTAGACCGGTAAATCCTTAAAAAATCAGTAATAACGGTATTTTAAGAAGTTGTTAGGAGTGGTTAAAAGCGGTAAAATGTATGTAATTCATACATTATTCCTACACCACTCCTACACTCTTAATCCTACATATCACTTTATTTTTTCTATCTCTTCCTTGAGCCATTTAAACTCTCTATCGGTATAGACTTTCTCGGTAATATCTGAAATCTTATGACCTACCATATACTTGATTGCGTATTCGTCAACTCCATATTTCTTAACGGCTGTGACGAAGTGTTTGCGCCCATCATGGGGTCTGTGTTCAGGATTTAAGTTTAATTCGTCACGGATTCGTCCGAATGCTTTCTGATACCGACTGTAAGTCAATTTTATATTTTTACGATTACTATTCTCATCGACATAGTTGAACAGGTAATCACTTCCGAGCTTTTGAGCCTCTGTATATTTTCTCTCTACAAGATATCTAATACGTGAATGGATTGGAACAACTCTGTCGGTTCCAGATTCGGTTTTCATACCACCGCTGAACGTTCCTTTAACTAAATCAACGTTAGCGAGTTCAATCAATCCAAGTTCTTGAGGTCTCCATCCAGAATAACATTGAATAAGCAAAACATCAATAAAACGCTTATCGTCCACATGCTGCCAAAGTAATTCCATTTCTAAATCAGCAAACGCCATGTGTTCTTTCTTAACCGTCTGAATCTCTTTGATAGTCTCATCAGATAAGTTAAAGGTTCTGGAGTAATTTCGATCAACAAGTTCATATTCCACGGCATAATCAAGCATCTGGTTGAATAGGGTTTTAATCTTATTCTTCATCGAAGCGCTTGGAGTTTGCTCTTTTCCTCTGATTGTGGCTTTACCTTCTTCCATGCAGCCTTTTATATGACGGGCTCGAACTTCTATTACTCTCATATTATAAACGGCTGCACAATACCTCCAGGCATCTTCAGTTCCTCTTATACTTGATTCCCCAATGGTTTTAAAGTATTCTTCTGTCCATTTCTCGTAGAGCTCCTTGACTGTAATCGACGGATTCAGGTCATAGGGGTTCTTGTTATATTCTACAAGAGCAGCATAGGCATCGTTATATGTCGGAAAGTATGATTCTGGTTTAAGAGGTTTACATATAGGACGTCCATTTTCATCTTTACCAATCGAGACCATAGCTCGAAATGGGTTGCGCAGATTACGGTTTTTGATTTCGCTTATTTGCCCGAAGCCGTTTGGCAGACGTCTTCTCTTGTTATTTTTATTTCTAGGCTTTCTTGGTTTTACATCCGGCTGTAACGGAAAACCACAATGGGGGCAAGATAACGCTTTATCGCTGACTTGTAGTTCACATTCAGGGCATTTAATTATCATTGATTTTCCTCCTTCCGGTTGATTTATTATTAGTAATCATATATTCTAGTGTAGGAATTGTCAACTCCTACATCAAACTTTTTCACGAGGCTAAATATGATTAGAAATTCCGTGTTGTAGAGATATTTACTACGAATTGTACAGACGTTTTTTCTGGTTACTGAATAAAGCGCGTAATTAATGGTATTTTTTAACCTTTAAGAAAAAAAGACCTTCTAAAATGCGTTCTAAGCTACGTTTATTCAGGTGTTTGAGGGATAAGTCGTAAACGGGGTCAAACTCGTAGGAGGAGCTAATAATGGCCTTAGAATCGATTTACCTTATTTTAGCCTTTTTTAGAGCATATTTTAATCATTTTCGCTATAAATAAGCTAATTTCACAGCTTCTTATACAATTTTGAGTCCTAACAAGGGCTCTTTCTTTTTTGTTGATTTTCTCAGCACGCAGGTAACTATAAAAAATGCTATTTTGATATATGAGAATTTCCCTGGGTTAGAAATAAGGAGGGTTCATTATGGAGTTAATTATCATATTTGGAATCGGAGTATTGATAGGTTGTATTCTTACAATGATTATATTTCAAACTCGGTCAGTAGGTTCTCTTCGAATAGATACTTCCGATCCGAACGACAATCCATACTTGTTTTTAGAGCTGTCAAAAGATATTGGCGAGATTTATAAAAAGAAGTACGTAATGATGAAGGTTAATCTCAAAAGTTTCATTCCGCATGAATAACATCCCCTTTTATGGGACTGATTAGATCTTTTATTAAAAGGAGGAC
>JAQUYS010000099.1 GCA_028691765.1 Candidatus Nanoarchaeia archaeon
GAACAGCTTGATGACTATTCCGGGGCATGGGGAGAGAGCCGCAAGAGACAGAAATCCACCGCCGACGCCCACAATCCTGGCGTTGCACGCCTTCTTGCAGCAATGGCCGCATTCGAACTCCACAGCCACAGGCTGACACGGGTCCGGGCATTGAGTCATGAAGACTCCGATGGGGTGCCTGTTCAGAGCCTCCGCGGAGAACATCTCGGTCTCCTGGGAGATTGGGGTATCCATTATCTGCCGCCACCTTTCAGCGTTCTTGGCCCCTTCCGAGCCATACTACCATCAAGGTATGCTCCTGCGGCAGAGTATCACCCCTGCGTATTGTCACGATTTGCATGATTGACGTGGAAATGCCGGGCCCTCTCCGTGGCGGAACTCCTAAGGACCCGACGCATCTCCCTCACTCCTTTTAAGCGTGCCGTCCGACGCAAACTTAGCAAGGACCGGATGTACGTCTCGTTATTCTATCCGAGGCAGCGCATTCCTTCCAGATGCCTCATTCCCCCACTGCCTGCATGTCCACGTAGGGTATGGTCTGCGGGCCCTCGGGCAGCACGCATATCTTCGCGTCCGGGCCATACCTCTGCAGCAGGTTCGCCAGTGTGTCTTCGATTCTCTCGCACGGCTTGAGCATGGTGGTGCGTATTTCGTCCTGTGACAGACGATGGGAGTACAAGTAGACGTCCGCCCGCATTTGTATCTCCGCCTGTAGCTGCACCTGCCATTGGTCCTGCATGGAGAAGTCGGGGGCTGCGATCAGCTCAAGCGCCCGTTCGGGCGTGCCTGCCCTCTGCAGCAGCTTGTGGAAGTGGCTGCCCGCAGGGATGCCATCCATGCACTCAGCTGCGGCGATTATCGCTCCTCCGTCCCTCACAATGGATGCTGCGGCGGAGATGCCCTTCACGGTCTGGTAGACATTTCGGTCCAGCGGATATCCGCTGTTAGTGGTTATCACGACATCGAAAGGCTCGCGCACCGCTCTCATGGCCGTCCGCTTGGCATGCTCAGCGCCTCGGGCGTGCGCCGCACGCAGCTCTCCAGCGAATACGCTGGTGATCGCCTTCTCGGAGTTCAATGTGACATTGACTACGAAGTCGGGCGCTGTGAGCTGCGCGCCTTCAGTGAGCAGTTCCCACACGGGATTGCCGTGCGTGATGCCCCAGGTAGATTTGGCGTGCGACAGAATTCCGTATCCATGGGCTTCCTTGATGTTCTCAAGGCTCGCGATCCCTGGAAACACGAGCTTGCCTCCGCCGCTGAACCCGGCAAAGAAGTGCGGTTCTATGAAGCCGGTCAGTATCTTAAAATCCGCGCTGAGGTAATCTTGGTTCACCCAGAACTCCTGCCCGGTGCTGAGGCGACCGGCAGGCGCCATCGTCCCGCGGTCGTTGCAGTCATGCTGGATGATCCGGTACTTGCGAACCAGGTCCTCGCCAAGAAGCTCCACGAGTTCCTCAGGCGGACTAGGCCTGTGCGTGCCAAGGGCATTGATGAGGGCTATCCGGTCTCGTCTCACCCCGGCGCTCCCCAGCTCTCCCAACAGAACCGGGAGTATCCGTCTGTTAGGCACAGGCCTGGTAGCATCGCAGAACACTACGGCCACCGTACCCGATGGCCGGACCATGTCTTTCAAAGATGGGCACCCTATCGGGTGCTCGAGTGCCTCGGTGATCGCACCCCGCTCGTCGTCGAGCCCCGGCACGAACATCGGTCGGACTACAATCACGTTGTCGTCTGGCAGTTCCACAGGCAATCCGGTTTTGCCGTAAGATAGTACAACTTCCACTGCGGCACACCTCTGTCTGCATTTCTTCGCTCACGTGTCTTCTGTTGTATGCACGGACTGCAAGTCTACAGCGCTCTTTGTTCAACAGGGCATATGGTTATTCCTCCAGCACACCTCAGCCGAGCTGTTAGCGCGCAAACATCGCGCTTGGAAGCGTACACCCCATAGGCATCGAACATGCCCAGCGTACATGGAATTGGGCCGGAGCCGAAGCCCCAGCCCAATTCGGATTCACATTAGCTGCCAGCGCACGCTATCCGCGCATCTGGCCTATCTTCTCGTTGTAGTATGCGTACTTGGCATATTCGTCTTCCCAGAAGTCCTGCGACTTCATGCCGTTCAGGTAGTCCACGCTGTAGCCGAACGGAGTCCAGTCCTTCTCCTTCTGCGCAAACAGCCTCTCTTTGGCGTGGGCTCTTCTCACGTCATGTATCGCAGTATCGTCCTGTGCGGCGAATGTGTCGCGCACCCACCGTTCGAGCACGTGGTCGGTGGTCTCAAGGCACCGCCGGTCTAGGTCATCGATGACCGACTCGTACCTGTCGAACCCGTCTGTCGCCACGGTGACTACGTTCTCGTCCGGGCCCAGCCTGAGGTAGCGAGCCATACGAACTGCGGCGATGACATTGCACATGCCCGACACGCCGAACAGATCGCGCATGGACTCAGCAGCCTCACGCTTCATCCCCAGCCGCTCAAGAATGCGCGCGCCTTCACGCAT
>JAQUYS010000030.1 GCA_028691765.1 Candidatus Nanoarchaeia archaeon
TGGTATGACTAATTTTTCTGCAGGCGGTTCTGATTCTCCATTTATTACGAATGGTTGGAATGCAGCTATACTTGCGATTGTAAATTCTGTTGTTGGATTCCATCTAGCTACAACTGGATATCTGTTTATTGATGTGTAATCATATGATTTGAATAATTTTTCAAAATCTTTCCAAACTTGGATGTATGTTAAAGGTTTTGATGAATTGTTTAAGAATGTGAATCCTCCTTGACAAGATGCATCTCCACATGTTTGTTGTGGGTTTATTGACCAAAAGAATTTTTTACATGTTTTACATTGGCTTCTTTGATAACCGTGTTGTTTTAGAACTTTAGTTGCATAGTATTTGTCGGGGTCTTTTGAGACTTCTTTTATAAACTTCTTTTTTAATTCTTTGTCTGTGAGCATGTAAAAAACACCTAGGAGATGGAGAAAGTAAAGAGCATTTAAAAAGGTATATATTATGCAAAGGTTTATAAATGGTTGTTATTTACCAGTAGTAACATGAATGGAACAACTGAAATTTTATTTGCAGAATCTTCAACATTTACTAGTAAGTATGCTTTGTGGAAGAAGGATGTTTATAAAAGTAAGTTAAATGAAAGTGGAGAAATTGTTTTAATACTTGAAAGTTTGATTCTTGATGCTCTTGATTCAGATAATTTAGGTGCTGAAGAAATTTCTTTAGACATAGATAAGATTGCTTCAGATTATGTTAAACGATTGTACAAATATAAAGAACTTCATGATGTTTCTCAAAGAAATATTGTTTCTAGACGTTTTGGACAAGTTGTAAATAAAACTTTGGAAGATTATGTTGGTGGAATTAAAAATCGTCGTGGTAGACCTTGTGTTGATCCTCAAGCGGTTGAGTTTGGGAAAATGTATATGGAAATGTTTGCCAAGGATTTAGTTTTAAATATTGTAGAGAAGATTGGTGAATTAGATTCTTATTCTTGTGTTGAAGGTCGTTATAGTTATAAGGTTGAGTTTGGGGATAAGTTAGTTCTTAAAAGAATTAATGTTTAAGATATTTTATCGAAACGAAAATGACAAAGATAAATTTATAAAGTGATTTAGTATTGCTTCTTTTCTAATGACAACTTGGGAAAAACCTAAAAAAGCAGAAAGGCATTATAAGAATTGTAATTTTAATTTTGTTATTGATGGGGATGTTGTTAAGGTCAATATTTCCGACAGATTTAGAGGTGATTATGACTTGATGAGAATTGGTTGTAGTTATATTCGAAATGAGAATGGAAACTCTGTTGCAAAGTATTGTGATAGGGGTTTTTGTAGTTTAGATAATCCTTGTGTGGATGGTTGTGTTCCTGATTTGAGTGCTATTGTTGAGAAGAGTTCTAGGGATAAGCCTAAGTATGTTGACGTCTTGGACTTTTATGTTTAGAATACTCCATGTTTCTTTGTATGGGATAATTAAAATTGACTAAAACATTTATTCTGAAAATCTGTTCGCTGAAAACTTAAGAAAGTGGTCCCCCTCCCACACGGATGCTCTCATCACCTCATCCATGGACTAAGGCTTTTTACCCTTTTTATTTAAAATTTAAAAATAAAGGATAAAATATATCTAAAAATTAAGTTTTTTTATAGTTTTTTTATAAAAATAGTTAATTTTATAAATAAAAGCACATTCAAAATAGTATGCCAACAAAATATGATGTATTCGCAGAATTAATAGAACATGCACCTTGTAAAGCAAGTGATTTGTCATTTAATAATCCCATTTATAATCATTTAAGTTCTTTAATAGATGATGGCGTTATAAAAAAAGAAAATAACCAATACCTGCCTATTAAAAATACATATTCTGAAAATTTATTTAAAATAATAAAATATTGTTTAAAAAATGGTTTAGATTATAATTTAATATTATCTAAAAATACACCTGAGATAATTATTGAATTATTTAACTCCGTTCCAGTATTAAGACCGAAAAATTTAATTGGAAATCAAGAAAATACTAAAATTTTAAAATATTTAGAAGAAAATCAATTTATTTTACTTACAAGTAAAACTCCAAGAGAAGGAATAATTTTAAAACATCAATTATTTGAAAATATCCTTAAATTAAAAAAAATAAGTAAAAAATTAAAAACAAATAAATATTTAGATTTGAAAAAAAATATTTTAAAAATTAAAACTAATTTAATTAATCCATTTGATAATGATGTTTTTGAATTTCTTTCAGGTAGTGCACAATTAGAAGGAAGCACAATAACAATAGGCGAAACTAAGGAAATGATTGTCAACGATATTTATCCAGACAAACCCAAAAAAGATATTCAAATGGTGAAAAATTTAAACGAAGCATTACATTATATGTTGGATCATTTAGACGAAGATATAACTGAAGAACATATAAGGGAAATAAATAGAATGGTTTTATTTAGTTTACATAGAAATGCAGGAAACTATAAAATTACTGATAACAAAATTCAAGGCAATCCTAATTTTAAAACAGCACCTTACAAAAAAGTTCCTGAATTATTAAAAAATTATTGCATTGAATTAAATAAACTTAATTCTAAAGAAAAATGTTTAGATAAATTAGGATATATTCATAATGAACTTCAATTCATTCATCCATTTTCAGATGTAAATAGTAGAACTACAAGAATGATTTTAAATTGGATGTTATCAAAAAATAAATTACCTTTTTTTGTTATAAAAATGGGTTGTTTTGATGAATATATGAGTTTAACTAAATTAAGTTTGAAAAGAGATGACGATAAGTTAAATGAGTTATTTCATCATATTCTTTATCATGAATTCTTAATAAATTAAGTATTTTTATGTTTTTTCTATAAAAAAAGTTAATTTTTCAAATAATTTCAAATCTCTTTCCCTCAATTGAGACTTCTTGAGAATCAAACACACTCTCCGCACGATGGGTCATGTCTCCACAATGGAGAGTTGCTCTAAAGTGTGCAATACCAATGCACAAAAGTGTGCTATACCAATGCACAACATTTATAAATAAGTTAAATATACAAATAGCATGATATTAGAATCAACTCTTGAAAATGTTGTTTTAACACAAAAAGACAAATTTGAAAAAAAAGAAAATTTAATTCAAAGAGAATTAGATATAAACTTACAAAATAAATTTGCAGTAATAATTTCAGGAGTAAGAAGATGTGGAAAATCAACTTTAATGGACTTAATAGCTAAAAAAATAACTAAATTTAACTACATTAATTTTGAAGATCCAAGAATTTCTGAATTTCAATTAGCAGATTTTGAAACTTTAGAAAAAGTTTTTGAAAAAATTAATGGAAAATCAAATCACTATTTTTTTGATGAAATACAATTAATTGATAAATGGGAATTTCATGTTAGAAGATTATTAGATGAAAATAAATATTTGGTGATAACTGGTTCAAATGCATCTTTATTAAGTAAAGAACTCGGAACAAAATTAACTGGAAGAAATTTAAGATATGAATTATTTCCATTTTCTTATTCTGAATTTTTAAATTATAAAAAATTAAAAAAAGGACTTATTAGTTTTAATGAATATTTAAAAAAAGGAGGATTTCCTGAATTTTTGCTTTTAGAAGATGCTAAAATATTGAGAAATTTAGTTTCCGACTCATTAATAAGAGATATTGCAACAAGACATAAAATAAAAAACATAAAAGAATTAACTGAAATTGCAATTTATTTAATAAGTAATGTTGGAAAAGAAGTATCTTATACGTCTTTAACTAAAATGTTTAATTTAGGTTCAACAAATACAACTTCAAAGTATATTTCATATTTAGAGGATGCTTATTTATTATTTACAATAAATAAATTTGATTATTCTTTAAAAAAACAAATAGTTAATCCAAAAAAAGTTTATGCAATAGATACAGGAGTAATAATTCACAATAGTAAAACATTTACTGAAGATTTTGGAAGATTACTAGAAAATTTAGTTTTTATTGAACTTAAACGAAGAGGAAAAGAAATTTTCTACTTTAAAGAAAAAAATGAATGTGATTTTGTAACTAGAGAAGGAACTAAAATAACTTCTGCAATTCAAGTTTGTTATGAGTTAACTGAACAAAACAAAGAAAGAGAAATAAATGGTTTGGTAGAAGCTCTAGAGAAATTCAATTTGAAAGAAGGAGTAATATTAACTTTAAATCAAGAACAAGAATTTGTTGTTGATAGTAAGAAAGTTAAATTGATTCCTGTATGGAAATGGTTATTGGAACAATAACCTATGAATGATAATGAATATGGTTAATTGAAAATTAACCAACGAACGAAGTGACTATGGTTATAATA
Organism: Candidatus Nanoarchaeia archaeon; assembly: GCA_028691765.1. Taxonomy (GTDB): domain Archaea; phylum Nanobdellota; class Nanobdellia; order Woesearchaeales; family SKGA01; genus JAQUYS01. The sequence continues at coordinate 4,300 of JAQUYS010000030.1, forward strand.
GTAGTTCAAATCTCTTTCCCCTTCTTTAGACTTCTTGAGAATCAATAAGATTGAAAATCAAACATTCTGAAAACCAGTTCTCTAATAAGAAAGAAGGTGGTCCCCCCTCCCGGACTTGAACCGGGAACCTCTCGGTAACGGCTGGTTACATTTCATCCATACCAATTAAATGGTTTATGTCTTGCAACATCTACAGCCAAGCACTCTAGCCAATTGAGCTAAGGAGGGACAACCTAAGAATTTAAAGTTTATTTATAAATATTACTATGCCGTAAATTTTCCGGAATTACAGACATCGAATATAATAAACACCCATCTCAAACTACATTATGAAATATTATCTCGACACATGTATTTGGTTTGACTATTTTGAAAATCGACAAGATAAATACAGACCTTTAGGTGAATGGGCAATTAAACTCATAAATAAAATAATTGCTGAAGAAAGTACATTTATATTTACAGATATTTTAATGAGAGAACTTAAAACGAGATATTCTCAAAAACAACTAACCTCTTATTTGGAAATAATCCCTAAATCCCTAATAATATATCTAAGACACTCATATTTAGATATAGCAGAAGCAATCACATTAAAAGAAAAATTAAATATTTCTTTTGGAGATGCATTACATGCAATCCTTGCTAGAAACAACGATGCAATGTTAATAACTAGAGATAATCACTTTAATGAGATAAAGTTTATTAAAATTTTTAAACCAGAAGATTTAATTTAATTTTATACCGTATTCTAAAGCCAACTTACGACCAACTTCATCTCGTATTTCACGATCAGTTTTATTATTCTTGGCTAGACCTTTAAAACAACCTAAATTCTCACTCATTCTTCTTTTAATATCTTCTTTTTCAACATCACTTAATTTATTTCTGATTGCATCACGTATAAATTCAGTTCGATTACTGTAGTTTAAAGATTTTAGAGAATCATCTATTTTTTTCAAAATATCTTCATGTAATTTAAATGAAATAGTTTCCATATTACAATGTAATACGCAAGTAATATATAAATATTACCAAAAAAAAGAAATAAAACACTTGAAAATTACATTTTTATGGATTTAAACTTTAGCCCCAACAAAAGCTTTAGCCGACTCACAAGTTCTTTCATCGCCAGCCACAGTCTCAAACTTTGCTTTAGCCATAGGTAAACTAACATTCCCTATGATTTTTAAACGAGCCTTCAAAGTATAAGTAAAGATTCTTTCCTCAAACGCATCTATAGTTTCTACATCCCATTTAATTATAGTTCCTTTTTTATCTGTAGGAATTATTTTAGAAGGTTGCACAACTCCTAAAGCACTTCCTCCTTCCAACACTGTTGCAATTGAAGGAGCTTTATCTATTAATCTTAAGTTATAAACTGCTTTTGAAGTTCTGTTTGTAACAAATAATCGAACTTTCATTTCACTTATGCCTTCTGCATCTTTTCCTGTAACTACAATTTGTTTTTGTATGGTTATAGGTGATCTAAATATGAAATATAATATCAATATAATTATTGCCAACAACAAAGCACCTAAAGGATATCTGTAATTTTCAGTTACTGTAACAATTGCTTTATCTTGTGGATCTAGAGTTATTGACCAAATACCACTTGTTTTTTCTACTTCTTTAGCTTCAACTTCTAATGAAGAGAATAACCAAACATACCATGGTGAATCTAGTTCCGTATTCACGGATTTTACTACATTACCGTTGTTTGTTAATATTGTTATTTTTGTTGTTTTAAACCAACTGGAACTTTCTGTTCTTTCTCTATCTATTGTAGAATAAGGAATGATTTCATATGTTGCTCTTGCTTCACTTAAACTTTTATCATTGTATGATGCAATAACTCTCATTATTTTAGACCCTGGTGTCGCTTTTGGGTCTAATGTAAAAGAATATTCAAGATCTAATTCATTTAATCCATCTAAATCTAAAAATTCTTCTTTTTGAAAATCTTCCGCTTCAATAGTTATTTTTAAATCTTTAATATCTAAAATGTTTCTATTTCTTAAGAAAACTCGTACTTTTGCACCGTCTTTAGGACTTATTTCAGCATCAATGGAGGTAGTTAATGAAACTGTTGGTAAGTAATCTCCGTATGCGTCTTTAAATGATCTAATATATAGAGGTAATTCTTTAGAATAAATTTCATTATAACTTGATTTTATTGTTACAGGAATAAAATATGTTCCCGCACCTTTAAAATTAGAAGGACGAGGTTTTACTCTCATTATAATTTCTTCTGTTTCTCCAGCATTAACTAAAAATGACGAGTCACTTTCTAGAACCCATTCAACAGGATTCACATTCATAGAAAAAACCATATTTATAGTTTCAGTATTTGTAACAACAACTTTGTATTCAGCAACTTCATCATAATAAATTCTATTTGATGTTGAATTTACAGGATCAATTGTTGCTGTAAATGCACTTACTGTTGGTATTAACAGTAAAATAGCCATAATTAACATTATATTCTTTTTAAGCATCGGACACCACACTCCTGATGTTTTAATTACACTGAAATGTTTATAAAGATTTCGTTATTCTAAAGTTTTAGTTTATAAAAGAGGTAAAAATGGAAAAAGAAACCTGCAAAACTTTACTGAAAATCATAACGAATAAAAAATATGTTCATTTTGTTTCAAGAGGCAATGAAGCAATAAAAATTGCGTTAGCCATAACCAAAACATTAGGGAGAACTAATTGTTTAATCCAAGAAGAAGGTGGTTGGTTGAAATATGAAAAATTCATCAAAGACGTAGATATGGAACCAATTCGACTTGTTACTAATTATGGTTTGATTTTTGAAAAAGAGTTAAAATATCATTCTCACGATTCGGTTTTATTATTAAACTCGTTAGCAGGTTACATTGTTATGCACGATATGGCTAAAGTTTATGATGCTTGTATTCTTAATGACATTTTTTTAATAAATGATGTTTCTGGTTCTATTGGAACTGAAGAGGCTAAATTTGGTGAAATTCTTCTTGGTAGTTTTGGTATTGATAAGCCTGTTAATCTTGGTGAAGGAGGATTTATTGCTTTTGATGATGAATCTTGGCAAGATTTCTTAAAAGATGTTGAAGAACCACAATTAAACTACAAATTATTAGAAGATGTTCTAAAAAATCTTCCTGAAAGAAGAAGAAAACTTTTAAATATTTCAAAAAAGGTTAAAGAAGATTTAAAAGATTACAACATAGTTCATAAAGAAGCTGATGGAATTAATGTCGTAGTTAAATTTTCAAATGAAGAAGAAAAGCAAAAGCTAATAAATTACTGCAAGCAAAACAATTATGAATATACTTTGTGTCCGAGAGAAATTCGAATTCTTGATGACGCAGTTAGTATTGAAATAAAGCGATTATAAAATGTTAACTTATTCGCATGCACTTGAAGAATTTAAAAAAGTCTGCAAGGAAGAAAAACATAATGACGAAGACATCAAGTTATTTCTTAAAACTATAACTTATGCTAATAAGATTTTAGAGGGTAAAAATCGTATTGGTGGTTATCCTTTAATTGTTCATGATATTAATACTGCTTCTTGGATTGTTAAAAGTGGTTTATGTAAAGATACTGTTCTTTGTGCTTTATTATATGATTCTTATAAATTTATTTCTCATGAAGAAATTGAACAAAAATTTGGAAAGGATGTTTCAAATATGTTAAAAGAAACAAAAAAACTTTCTGAGATGACTAAAAAGAAAAAAGAACAAGACAACGAGAATCTAAATAGAATGATTTTAGTTTCATTAAAAGATTTGAGAGTTTTATTTGTTAAAATTGCGACTAAATTGGAAAATGTAATTAATATAAAATATCTTCCTCTTAAAGAACAGCAAAGAATTGCGAAGTATATTTTAAATTTTTATGCTCCTTTAGCAAATAGGTTGGGTCTTGCGGTTTTGAGAAGAAATCTTGAAGAATATTCATTTAGAATTGTTAATGCTTCTAAATACACTGAAATTAAAAACTATTTGAAAGAAAGTGAAGAAGAACAGGAGAATTTTTTGAATGGTTTAATATATGAAATGAAAACTAAACTTTCTTCTCATGTTGAGTTGAAAAATATTTTTGGAAGGATAAAAAGTATTTACAGTATTTATTCTAAATTTCAACGTAACTCAAATCAAGTTCAACAGGGTAAAAAAAGTTTGAAACAACAATGGGATATTTATGGTATACGAATTATTGTAAATACTATTGGTGAATGTTATAAGGTTAGAGATTTAATTTTCAAGGAATTTAAAGTATTTCGTGAGCTTACTAAAGATTATATTGCCAACACCAAACCCAACGGTTATGAATCCATTCATGTTTTTTTAGAACATAAGAATAAACGAGTTGAAATTCAAATTAGAACACAAGAAATGGATTTTTTTGCTGAAAAGGGTTCTGCTGCTCATTCTTCATACAAAGGGTTCAATCCTAATTTGACTTTTGAAAAAAGAATTTCTTGGCTAAGAGATTTGTTTGAAGTTCAACAAGATAGTACATCGAATGAATTTTTGAAAAAAACTTCTTTTGAGTTATTTAATGAAAGAATTTTTTGTTTTACTCCTCATAATGATGTAATTAAATTAGATAAAGATTCATGTGTTTGGGATTTTGCTTTTGCTCTTCATAATAAAATTGGATTACATTGTGTTGGTGCTATGATTGATGGTGTTTTTTGTGTGGGAGAACATAAATTAGAAAATGGAACTACTGTTGAAATTATAATTCATAAAGATCAAAAACCATCTAAATCTTGGCTTGATTATTGTAAAACTAAAAAGGCGAGAAGTGGTGTAAGAGAGTATTTAATTAAATTTGGAAATGTTAAGAAAGAAGAATTAGAAATTTTGCTTCCTGTTGAAAGAAATTATGTTGATTTTATACAACCAACCGAAAAAACTAAGGAACGTTATAGATATACCATTGCGAAATGTTGTAATCCTTTGCCTTTAGATCATTTACAAGGAAACATAAGAGATGATTTAATTTACGTTCATAAAAAAGATTGTGATAAATTAAAATCATATGATAAATTTATTTCTTTAGATTGGATGGAAAAAACACCTAAAGAATTTTTCTTAATTGTCAATGCGCGTAATAGGCAAGGTTTGTTGATGGATTTATTGAGTACTATGAAAAATAAAGATTTAAGTATAATTAAAGTTAAAGCTACATCTATAAATGATGAAAATGCTAAAACAATAATTAAATTAAATTCCGCTCCATTAAAAATTGTATCGAGTGTTGTTAAAAAATTAGAAAAGATTGAAGGAGTTACTTCAGTTAAAATTGAAGGAATCAAGTCTTGATGTAAAGTATTCTTGTTTAACTAAATAATCTAATAATTTTTTTGGAGTACGGAATTCTCTTTCTAATTCTACGTATAGAACGCCATCTTTTTCAAAAGTGGTTTTATGTTTTTGTTTGAAATTTTTTACTCCTTCTTTATTGTCTATTCCCGGACCTTTTCGTATATATGTTTTGGATAAAGTCTCATCTTTAACGTAGAAATAGAAATGTGTTAAGTCAGGATCAAAAAACCAATCCCATGAAGTTATTTGGAATTGATTATTTTTCATTTCTTTTAATATATAATTTATTCCTTTTAATATTTTTGAACCAATTATGTCCGATTTTCCTTTTAGAGGTTTTATGTCTAGAACAAATGATTTTTGTCCTTCTTTTTCTTTTGGTTTAACGTATTTTGGAATTTGAAAATATTTTTCAGATGGATTTTTTAAGAAGTCTTTTGTTTTTTGTATAAATAATAAATATTTTTCTTTTGAGAGTGATGCGGAAGCATTTCGGTTTGAATCTATTGGATCCACCACTATTAATGGAGATTGCGTTTTGGATTTATTTAATTCTTTAGAGGCGTCTTTGTATATTTTTTTAACATCAATCATAGTTTTAGTTTCCCAATTAGAAGCTTCTTTTATGAATTTATCAAAACTTCCATAATTTATTAATAATATGTCTATTACGTGTCCTGAAAATCCATTTATGTAACTTTCCGCTCCATAAACTCTTTGTGCTTTGCAGAATCTTTTTGCTAAACGTATATCGTCGGCAAGTTTAGAGTTTAATTTGGAAAGTGCCCATTGAACATGCATTGGTGACATGTCTGTTACGTTTTGTACTTCAGAAATTTTGGTTACATATTTTACTGGCACAATTTCAAAACTTATTTTTTTGTATGTGAATTTAAAGTAATCTCTTGACCCGTGAACTCTTTCGTAATTTATTTTTTGATGAGCACAAAATTCTTTTACTGCTTTGTGAAGTTCATTTGAATAGTTTTCTTTAGTTTTTTTATATCTTACAAATATATCTACGTCAAAATCTCCTTTTAGAAATGTTCCTTTTGCAGAACTTCCTCCACAAATGATTTGAACGTCGTCTTTAATTATTGTTTCAAAGTATTGTACAACATAATCAGAAAGGGCCTTTATGTCTTCCTCTTCCTCTTTTGAAGGTTTTATTTGCTCCAAAACTTTATCGTAATTCATTTGAATATTGGTGAGAAGAGGAAAGGTTTTATATACTTTCCTATGTAATTATGAAGATAAAATCCTTTTCTTGCTCTATTTTTTTAATGTTGAATTGGGAGAATACTTTTTTAATAAATTCTTCAATTAATTGAGCTTTCATACTTCGTTTTAGAAATGTTAATCCAAATTTAGTTTTACCTACTCTTTTTATTTCTTGTAATCCTTTTTGGATGTCATCGAAATTTTGTATCGCTGTAAAAGAAAGCACTACATCGAATTGAGCGTCTTTGAATGGGATTTTTTCTGCTTGTGCAACTTGGACTTGATGTTTTCCTTTGTATTGTAGTGTTAGTTTTTCTGAAGGGTCTATACCTATTGCTTCTTTGCATTCGAAACAATCTAAAGAGAATCCTGTTCCGCAACCAACATCTAATACT
>JAQUYS010000004.1 GCA_028691765.1 Candidatus Nanoarchaeia archaeon
TGAGCCAAAAATAAATTTTTTTGGTCGTCTTTCATTTTTACTCAGAATGACGACAGAACGCCACAAAATACAGAATTAAACCATATAAACCAGTAACCACTTATAAGTAACAAACAAATAGAAACCTTTATAAAGTAATTTGCATTTCTCTATTTTCTAAGACTTAATGAATTAAATCAAATTCAAGAGTTTCACACCATATTGGGGGTTAACAAAAATGATTGTTGATAAAGGATTAATAGATAAATTAAAATTATTCGGATTAAATAGTTATGAAGCAAAAATTTGGGTTGCTTTATTATCTAGAGGAGTATCTAGTGCAGGTGAACTTTCTGACATTTCTAATGTACCGAGATCAAGAAGTTATGATGTTTTAGAATCTTTAGAAAAAAAAGGTTTTATTGTTATGAAAATTGGAAAACCAATAAAATATATTGCAGTACCACCAACGGAAGTTTTAGAAAGAGTAAAATCTAGAATCCAAATTGAAGCAGATCAACAATCTAAAAATATAGAATCTCTTAAAGAATCAACAATATTAACTGATTTAACATTATTACATAATAACGGTGTAGAAGTAATAGAACCTTCCGATTTAACAGCTTCTTTTAAAGGAAGAGACAAAGTATATGAACAAATACTTTTGATGTTAAAAACTGTGGAAGATGAATTTATATTAATGACTTCTGAAGAAGGATTTATCCGAAAAGCAGATATTTTAGCAAAAGCATTTAAAAAAGCTCATGAAAGAGGAGTAAAAATCAAAATTGCTGCAGATTTAACTAAAAAATCTTCTGAAGCTATAAAACTTGTCGAACCTTATGCTGAAATTAAACACATAGATCACATAAAAGCAAGATTTGCAATAGCGGATGGTAAAGAATTAGCATTTTTATTATTTAATGACAATTCAGTACATCCATCTTATGATGTTGGTATTTGGTTAAACTCAGAATATTTCGCAGCAGCATTACAATCTTTATTCGATACTGTTTGGGAAACGTTGGAAAAACCAAAATTAAAGGTTTAATACGAACTTTTTTAAACTAAGAATTTATTTTCTTTTATATGTTAGACAATATTTTAATTTTAGGTACTAGTCATATTTCTTCAGATTCAGTAAATCAAATAAAAAATACTTTTTTAGATTTCAAACCAGATATAGTCGCGGTTGAATTAGATAAAAATAGATTATTTTCTTTGAAACATCCACAAAAAAAAATCAAATCAAATATTTTTTTACAAATAAAAACTTTTGGAGTTACGGGTTTTGTATTCGCCACATTAGGAAAATATCTTCAAAAAAAACTGGGTTCAATCGTAAAAACAAATCCTGGCGCAGATATGCTTATGGCGGTAAACTTAGCTCAAAACAATTCATTACAATTAGAATTGATAGATCAAGACATACAAATAACTTTAAAAAAATTTTCTAAAGCATTTTCATTCAAGGAAAAAATGAAACTTCTCAAAGATTTAATATTATCCCCTTTTTCTAAAAAACAAAAAATAAATTTCGATATCAAAAAAGTTCCTGAAGAAAAAATAATTACTCAATTAATAGATCAAATAAAATTAACATATCCTTCAATATACTTTGTTTTTATAGAAGAAAGAAACCAAATAATGGCTAAAAACTTAATAAGATTACATAAATTACATCCTGATAAAAAAATACTTGCAGTAGTTGGTGCAGGTCATAAAGAAGGGATGTTACCATTATTAAAAAAATATGATTTACTCTTTGAAAAGCCATAATTTATTCAAAATATTGTTTTCCAGAGGAAATGAAGGGGTTAAATTTAAATAAATCTAACAAAAAACCACATATTACAGGCATTTTTTAATCTCCATAGGAAATTTAAAATAATTTCTTTATAAATATTTCAAGTAATTTTATTTATAAATATTTTTAAATAAGAAATAGGAGTGTTTATAAATAAGTCTAACTTTTGCTTTTTCTAAGTGATTGATTTTTCGACCACTCTTTTTATTTCAAACTTTTTAGGGGGTACTCAAAAATGGCTGAAAAAAGCTTAGAACAATTGAAAAAAGAATTAGATATAACAATTGTTAATATTGTTGTTTCTACAAGTTTAGACCATGACATTCCATTAGAGAAAATGGCTGCAAATCTTTCTAACACTGAATACAATCCAGAACAATTTCCAGGATTAGTAATAAGAATTAAAGAACCAAAAACATCTGCATTAATATTTAGTTCAGGTAAAGTTGTTTCTACAGGGGCTAAAAGCTTGGAAATGGTTAGAGAATCATTAAATAAAATCATTGAAACTTTAAAGAAAATAAACATAACAATTAAAGTTGTTCCTGAAATCAATGTTCAAAACATGGTTGCTAGTGGAAATATAGGTATGGATTTAAATTTGAATACCTTAGCTATGAAATTAGACAACACAGAATATGAACCAGAACAATTCCCTGGATTAGTATTTAAATTGCCTGCTGCAAAAGCAACATTTTTACTATTTAGTAATGGAAAAATTGTTTGTACAGGTACTAAATCTGTGGAAGAAGTTTACAGAGCAGTAGATATGCTTATTAAAGTTCTTAAAGAAAAGAAATAATTCTTTTAATTTTTTTATATTTTCTACAATATATATATTCTAATATATTTATTTTCCAAATACGTATATTTATGAATGGTTTAACATTTCACAAACAAGGGTGTCTTAGATGGATGTTGGGGAACAATTACAAATATTTCAAAATTTTTTTGAAAAATTCTATTATGAGAATTTAATTTCTGCTTTTCAAAGAGGCGAAAATTATATTGTAGTTGATTTTCAAGATTTAGCAGTTTTTAATCCTGAATTGGCTCAAAAAGTTTTAGATTCTCCTGAAGAATGTTTTAAAACTGCAAGCTTATCTATTGAAAGATTAGATTTACATGAAGATAAAAAGGAAAAAGAATTTTTTGTAAGATTTAAAAATATTCCTTTATCACAAAAAGTTTCTATAAGAAATATACGGAGCAAACACATAGGAAAATTAATACAAGTTGATGGAGTTATACGTCAAAAAGGAGATGTTCGACCAAAAGCAATATCTGCAAAATTCGAATGTCCTTCATGTGGAAACATAATGAATATAATTCAAATCGATGAAAAATTTAGAGAACCTTCCCAATGTGGTTGTGGTAGAAAGGGTGGATTCAAATTATTAGATAAATTGTTAATCGATATACAAAAAATAGTTTTAGAAGAACCCACAGAAAATTTAGATGGTGGTGAACAAGCTAAACGATTTAAAATTTTATTACAACATGATTTAGTTAGTCCTATAGGAGAAAAGAAAACAAATCCAGGTAGTCAAGTAAGATTAGTTGGCGTTGTTTCAGAAATACCCATCTCTCTTTCAAGTGGGGGAAAATCAGTTGAGTTTGATTTAATATTAGATGGAAATCATGTAGAACCATTACAAGAAGATTTTGGTGCAGTTATCATTACACCTGAGGAAGAAGAAAAAATAATTCAATTATCTCAAAAACCAACCTTGATAAAAGATTTAGTTACTAATTTAGCTCCTTCAATATATGGTTATGAAAAAATAAAAGAAGCATTGTTATTGCAACAATTTGGTGGAATTCGTAAGCCACGAAGTGATGGAATTAAAACAAGAGGGGACATACATATATTGTTGGTAGGGGATCCTGGTGCGGCGAAAAGTCAGTTATTAAAAAGAATGTCTGTTATAGCTCCAAAATCTCGATTTGTTTCTGGAAAAGGTGCTTCTGGTGCAGGATTAACTGCAGCCGTTATAAAAGATGATTTTCTAAAAGGATGGGCTTTAGAAGCAGGAGCATTAGTTTTAGCAAACAATGGTTGTGTTTGTATTGATGAGTTAGATAAAATGACTCCTGAAGATCGTTCTGCGATGCATGAAGCATTAGAGCAACAAACTGTAACTATAAGTAAAGCGAATATTCAAGCAACATTAAGATGCCAAACAACAGTTCTGGCTGCAGCGAATCCAAAATATGGAAGATTTGATCCATATGAAATTTTAGGAAAACAAATTGATTTACCTCCTGCTTTAATGTCTCGTTTTGATTTAATGTTTCCAGTTAGAGATGTACCTGATAGGGAAAAAGATACTCAAATTGCTAAATTTATTTTAAATTTACACCAAGATAGTACTCGAACTGAAAGAACTGTGGAAATAGATACAAATTTATTAAAAAAATACATTGCCTATGCTAAGAAAAATGTTTTTCCAAAATTAACTAATGAAGCATTAGAAGAAATAGAAAAATATTATGTTAAAATAAGAAACTCGGGAGGGGATTCAGGCGGAATTAAATCCGTTCCAATTACCGCGCGTCAACTAGAAGCATTAATACGTTTAACTGAAGCATGTGCTAAAGTTAGATTATCTCAAATAGCAAATAGAGAAGATGCAAAAAGAGCAATAAATTTATTACACTATTCTTTAGGTCAAATCATGTTGGACCCTGAAACTGGAAGATTAGATATAGATAGAATTACAACAGGAATTACCGCGAGTCAAAGAAGTCATATTGCGATTGTTAAAGAAGCATTAATTAATTTAGAAAATATAACTATGAAAAAAATACTTCCGGTAGCAGATGTTATAAAAGAATGTGAAAGTAAAGGTATGGAACTATCTAAAATAGAAGAAACTATTGAAAAACTAAGTCGGAGTGGAGACATATACAAACCTAAAAAAGATTTTATTTCAAGATTGTGATTTAAATGGAAAATAAAAATAAATTCAAAAGAGAAATTGCAAAAAAATTTCCATTAAAACACTTATTGAGTGGAACATATGTTCTTCAAGAAGGATGGAATCCTAATTATGTTGAATCTAAATATGGAAAAATTTCTCGAATAAACACAATAGGTGTGATTGTTAAAATAGAGTCTCCAACAAAATTTTTATTAGATGATGGAACTGCAACGATAGGAGTTAATTGTTTCTCAGAGGAAATTCTAAAACATGAATTAGTCGTAGGTGATTCGGTTTTACTCATTGCAAGAATCAGAGAATATGAAAATTCATTATGTTTAGTCACTGAAATTTTGAATAAAACTCAAATCAATTCAAATAAAAAATGGTTTGAATTCAGAAAACAATATTTGGATGAATTTGAAAATTTAATTGATAAAAATGTCGATTTTTTTGTCGAAGAAACTCCTACACAATACATTGAAACACCTGAAGTCATAGAATTTCAAATACCTTCTTTAAATGACTCTGATGAAAAAGAAATAACTCCAGATAATTTAATTTTATTTATTCAAAAAAATGATTCGATTAATGGTTGTGCGATTCAACAAATAATTGACTTTTATGGACAAGATGTTGAAAAAACAATAAATCTTTTAATTTCAATGGGGGAAGTTTACGAAATTAAAGCAGGATTCTTAAAAATACTTTAATTAAGCACTGGTCAACCCACCTAAAAATTTATAAACCTAAGAAGAGGTTTATTTATTATGTTAAAAGCGTTTAACCCTCGAAAATATCAATTAGAGTTATATGAGAATTCAATAAATCAAAATACACTAATCGTATTGCCTACAGGATTAGGTAAAACTGCAATCGCTATGTTATTAGCTGCGAAAAGATTGATTGATTTCCCAAATAACAAAATTCTATTTTTAGCTCCAACAAAACCATTAGTAGAACAACAAATGAATTCGTTTAAAAAACAATTTTTATTTTCAGAAGATAACTTTAATTTATTTACTGGTTTGATTTCGCCTGAAAAAAGAAAGGAATTATATCAAAAAACTAAATTTATTTTCTCCACACCACAAACTATTGAAAATGATGTGATTTCTGGAAATATTGATCTAGAATGCGTATCTTTAATTGTTTTTGATGAAGCACACAGAGCAACAGGAAATTACGCATATGTTTTTTTAGCTCAAAAATATATTGAGATTTCAAAAAATCCCTTAATTTTAGCACTTTCAGCTTCTCCTGGTTCTCAAAAAGAAGAAATTGAACAAATATGTAAGAATTTATTTATTGAAAATGTACAATATAAATCTTCAAATGACGAAAGCTTAAAAGAATATTCTCAAAAAACCGATTTGATTTGGAAAGAAATTGAATTAACTCCGAACATAAATAAAGCCATCGCTTATTTGAACAAATGCGTAACTATTAGAAAAAATAAATTATCTGATTTAGGTTTTAAAAAAACATCATTTAATACAAATTTAGATATTTTAAATGCACAAAAAGAGATACAAAGTTCAATTGCCCAAGGAAAAACAGATTATAACGCTTTAATTGCGATGAGTGTTTTAGCTGAATTAATAAAATTAAATCATTCATTAGAGTTAATAGAAAGTCAATCTTTATTTGCTGCAAATCAATATATTTCTGGAATATTTTCAAAAAGTAAAATTTCTAAAGCCAAATCCATACAAAATTTAGTTAAAGATGTAAATTTTATTTCAGCTATTGCTACGATAAGAGATGCGATTAACAATAATGAAATACACCCTAAAATAATATTTTTAAAAAAAGAGATCGCTTCAATATTAAGTCAAACTCCTAATTCAAAAATAATTATATTTACACAATTTAGAGATACTGCAACAAATATAAAAGAAGAATTAGGAACTCTCGGTTCTGCGAATATATTTTTTGGACAAGCAAAAAAAAATGGTGTGGGATTTTCTCAAAAACAACAAAAAGAAATATTAGAAGATTTTACAAACAACAAATTTCAAATTTTAATTGCGACAAGTGTTGCTGAAGAAGGATTAGATATTCCCTCAGTAAATCATGTTTTTTTCTATGAACCTATACCAAGTGCAATTCGTTCAGTGCAAAGAAGGGGAAGAACAGGTAGACATTCAAAAGGAAATGTTACTATTTTAATTTCTAAAGGAACTCGAGATGAGGCCTATAGATGGGCATCATTTAATAAAGAAAAAAATATGTTTAAAGTTTTAAAAGACTTTTCTACAACCCCTGAAAAAACTCCACAAAAATCTTTAACATCCTATGTACAACAAACCAATTTAACAATGTATGTTGATCATAGGGAAAAAGGTTCAAATCTCGTAAAAACATTACTTTCTCAAAACATTGATTTAAAATTAAAACAATTAGCGGTTGGAGATTTTCTAATATCTAGCGATGTTGTTGTTGAGTTTAAAAATGTACGAGATTTTGTAGATTCCATAGTTGATGGTAGATTACTAACACAATTAAAATCTTTAATTCAATATTCAAAACCACTAATTCTAATTGAAGGTGAAGAAAATATATATTCGATTAGAAATGTCGATCCTTTAGCCATAGATGGCATGTTGGCAACAATTTATCTATCGTATAAGATTCCTTTATTCCGAACTAAAAATTCCGAAGAATCAGCAAGGTTATTAATAGCGTTTGCAAAAAAAGAACAAGAAAATAAAAATTCTTCTTTCACATTTCATTCTGCAAAACCCATGGATGATAATTCATTACAAGAATATATTGTTTCATCATTTCCTGCCATAGGCGGTGCCTTAGCAAAAAAAATAATGTCTCATTTTAAAACGTTAAGTTCTTTCTTTAACTCATCTAAAGAAGAATTGGTTCAAATAGATCAATTAGGCGAGAAAAAAGCAAATGAAATACTGCGGATTAGAAATTTAAATTATGGTTCTAATTCAAAGTAAGTTTTTTAAACCCGTTCTTCTTCTAAAATGTCATGGTAAAATGGAATTTAAACGATATTTTCAAAGAAGATGACAAAAATAAATTAATGAGTGCTATGGATTCTTCTGTAACTAAACTGTGTTCGTTCAAAAATAAATTAAATTCGTGTAAGATTAAGGAATTTATTGAAATTTTTAATTTAATTGAAGAATTAACTAAAATATCTAACACACTATACATTAAAATTTATTTGAAAAATTGTGAGGATCAAGGAGATAAAAAAACAATTAAAGAACTACAAAAATTAGATATGTTGTTAACAGAAAATCAAAACAAACTTTTATTCATAAATGAATTTATCCGAAATTTGGATGAGAAAAAAGCAAATATGCTTTACAAAAATTTAGGAAAATACAAATATTATTTTAAATCAATACGTGACACAAAACCTCACATGCGTTCTTTGGAAGAAGAAAAAATATTGAATTTAAAAAATTTAAGTGGTCACCAAACATTAACTACCATAAGAAACTTGCTTTCTTCAAAGCTAATTTTTAAATTCAAAAATAAAAAAATAAATGAAACTGAATTAATACAACATACGATGGATAAAGCTTCAAAAAATCACATAGAAGCGTACAAGTCATTATTATCAGAATATAAAAAGAATGAAGATTTATTTGGTGAAGTGTATAAAGGATTGGCTTTAGATTGGTCTAATGAAATGATTAAAATAAGAAATCATACCACATCTATATCTGCACGAAATTTTTCAAATACTCTTCAAGATAGTACAATAAATATGTTGTTGAATTTAATAAGAGAAAAAAGAAATATTTTTCAAAAATTTTTCAAATTAAAATTTAAAGTTTTAAATTTGCCAAATTCAAGATACCACATATATGCACCTTATCAAATTAAAACATCTAAAAAATATGATTTTCAAACATCTAAAAAATTAGTTTTAAAAACTTTTAAAAATTTTTCTCCAGATGTTGAAAAATTAGCTAAAAACGTATTTGATAAATCCCACATACATTCAGATGTTTTAAAATCTAAACGAGGAGGTGCATTTTGTTATTCGTACGATAAAAATACCGTTCCATTTATTATGTTAAATCATACAGATGATTTAAATTCAATATTGACTATGGCTCATGAACTAGGTCACGGCATACATGCACAATTGGCGAAAGATAAAACACAAATGACTTATCACTCCTCATTGGTTTTGGCTGAAACTGCCAGCATATTTTCGGAATTATTGTTAACTGAAGAATTATTAAAGATTGCAACAAATGAAGAAAAAAAATATTTATTGTTTCATCACATAAGTGCTATGTTTGCGAGTATTTTAAGACAAGCATATTTTGTAATCTTTGAAATAGACGCTCACAAATTAATTTCTCAAGGAGCGAGTGTTGATGATCTTAATCAAAAATATTATGATTTATTAAAAGAACAATTTGGAGATGACATGACTATCCCTGACGAATTTAAATGCGAATGGTTAAGAATTCCACACATATATGAATCGCCATTCTATTGTTATGCTTATGCATTTGGAAATCTTTTAGTTCTCGCTCTTTATATTAAATATCAAAATGAAGGAACTAAATTTGTAAAAGACTATTTAAACATCTTAAGTTCTGGAGGGGATGCAGATGTTGAAGAAATATTATCTAAAGTTAAGATAGATGTTAACAACAAATCTTTTTGGAAAGGTGCATTTGATAAACTAGAAAAGGACGTAAATGATTTAGAGAATTTAATAAATTAGCTTTAATTAACATTAGTTTTATATTTAAGTAGGTTTTTATTTTATCATGGACATATCTTTTTCATTATCTTATTATAAACGTAAAGAAGTTCAATCCGCAATAATTAGAGAATCACACGATAAAGAGTGTTCTGTTCGATTTATAAATGAGGGTTTTGGAAAAAGACCGGATATTTTGTCATATGAAAATGATGTTTTAGAATTGGCAAAAAAGAAAGCAACTTCTTTTCACTGTTCAGAAGAATTGTGGTTTAATCCTTTAGCTTTAAGTACAGGTATGAAAAGGCGAGAATTAGATGATTTAAGAAAAGGTTGGGATTTAATTTTAGATATTGATTGTCCTGATTGGGAGTTATCTAAATTAACTACTCATTTATTTGTGAAGGCTTTGGAAGCACATGGCATAACTACAATTTTTTGTAAATTCTCAGGAAATAAAGGCTTCCATATCGCAGTCCCATTTGAAGCATTTCCTGAAAAAGTATCTTATGAAGGTCAAGTAGTATTTTTTAAAAATTTGTTTCCAGAAGGAGCAAGAAAAATGGCTTTGTATTTGTTAAGTTATATCACTGAAAATTTTGCTAAAATAGAGGACGATTATGTATTGTTCTTGGATGAATACAAATTTTCATTTAAACAACTTCAAAATATCGCTAAAAAAAATTCTCATTCAGTCATTGCATATCGTTGTCAAAATTGCAAAACTATTTCTGAAGAGTTTCCCAAAAAATCAAAATCAACTTATGAGTGTGTTAAATGCGGAACCATAAATGTATCTAAAAATAATGCAGATGTAATTGCGTGTTCTTCTTGCGGTTATCCTGTGCAAGCAAAAATTGAAAAAAACATTTGTAAACATTGTAATCATTCTTCAAAATTCGAAAAAATTTTTAATTTTTTCGCAGTAGTAGATGTAGATACAATACTCATAGCATCAAGACATTTATATCGTATGCCTTATTCTTTACACGAGGTATCCAAATTAGTTTCCACACCAATATCCACATCCAATATTTTAAATTTTAAAAAAGAAAATGCATCTCCTGAAAAATGTTCTTTTGATAAGCCATTCATCATTCGAGAAAAAGCAAAAAAAGGTGAAGCTTCAAATTTAGTTTTGTTAGCATTTGATTCTTCATTCAATGAAACCAAGCGCAAGGATGAAAATGTTCAAAAAGAAATAGTGTTACCAGAAACAGCATTATCTGAAGAGTTTTTCCCACCATGCATTAAGAAAATTTCATTAGGACTTGAAGATGGAAAAAAACGAGCGTTATTCGTATTATTGAATTTTTTAAGAACTGTTGGATGGTCATTAGAACAAATAGAAGAATATGTTTATGAGTGGAATTCAAGAAATTCTGAACCTTTGAGAGAACAATATATTAAAGGTCAATTAAGCCAAATTAAACAAGGAAAAAAACCAATTCTCCCACCAAGTTGTTCAAATAAAAATTATTACACCTCAATACAAATATGTTCGCCAGATGGATTTTGTCAACACATAAAAAATCCTTCTCATTATACAAAAAATAAATCTGAACTCAATCCATCTAAAAAACAAAAAGAAAAAAAGAAAGTTGAAAAACCTAGAGAAGTCGTAATTGTGGATGACAAAAACAACGAAATTAATTTTAAATTACTTCAAAATATAACTAATGACGATTTATTAAGAAGATGCGTTTTATTAATTAAAAACAGTGGAGATGGATTTTTACTTGCCAAAGATAAAGCTGAAAAATGGATTTTGCCATTGGAAACTTATGTAGAAAAAAAAGAAGATGTATCTAAGGCAATGAAAAGAATTGCAAAATCGAATATAGGTCTTCGTACATTTTTTCCACGAGAAATAAATTTACCAAAAGAATTATTGAAAAAAGATAACTTTTTTAATTATTTTTTCTATACTGTTGTTGATAGGCACATAAACAATTTTAATCCTTGCGAAGACTTTCAAGAGTTAAAATGGTTCTCCAAATCTGAGTTGTTAAAAAAACTAAAAGAAAAAGAAAATTCATTTTCGAAAGAAATAAATGAAATATTAAAACTCAATATTTAATCTTTTAAACAAAATAAGTCTAAAAATGCCTTATTTTTTAAAAATAAGCTTAAAATGTGCGCATATGTCCAAAATAAATAAAATTAAGCAAAACATTTATAAGTAAAGTAACTTTTCTACCATTTCACTTCAACAATATATTAATAATTAATATATGATGTGCGGCCTGGAAATAAGTCCATTTTCAGTACCAACAGTACAAGTACTGTTTCTGAAAAAACGCAAAGAGTATGATATAAATGAAAAACGTAAATCCTCGTCATGGAAGTATGCAATTTTGGCCTCGAAAGAGAGCAGCTAGAGCTTATGCTAGAGTTAGATCTTTACCAACTGTAAAAGATGCTAAACCATTAGTTTTTGCAGGCTATAAAGTCGGTATGACACATTTAATTGGAATAGATACACAAAAGAATTCCCCAACAAAAGGAGATCAAGTAGCCTATCCTGTAACAGTTATTGAATGTCCTAATCTCAAAATTGTAAGTGTGAGAACATATAAAGCAAATGGTTATGGTTCGTCTGTAAACCAAGAATTATTTTTTAAACACGATAAAGAATTATTAAGAAAAACAACAGTTCCTACAAAATTGGCTTCTATTGAAGATTTAGATAAATTAGATTTAACAGATGTTCTTGATGTAACTGCAGTTGTAAATACTCAACCAAATAAAACTGGTTTAGGTAAAAAAACACCAGATGTTTTCGAAATTTCTTTTGGTGGTTCCGATAAAGAAAAAATCAATTATTTAAAAAATCATTTAGATTTAGGAATCGCTATAACGGATGTATTTTCTGCAGGTTCTGTAGTGGATGCAAGATCTGTGACTAAAGGAAAAGGTTTTCAAGGCCCTGTAAAAAGATTTGGTGTTAGTATTAGATCACACAAATCTGAAAAAACAATCAGAGGCCCAGGTTCTTTAGGTCCGTGGAAAGGTCAAGGTCATATTATGTATAGAGTAGCATATGCTGGTCAAATGGGATTCCATCAAAGAACACAATATAACAATCAAATATTAATGATATCTGAAGATTTAGATAAAGTAAATCCGAAAGGCGGATTTGTAAGATATGGAAATGTTAAATCACAATATGTTTTAATCAAAGGTTCTGTACCAGGACCTTCAAAAAGATTAATTCATTTAACTGCTCCATTAAGGTCAACACAACAACCTGCATTACCTACTATAGAGTATGTAAGTGTAGAATCCAAACAAGGTAATTAGGTGATCAAGATGAAATTAAACGTTATTGATACAAACAATGTTGTGAAAAACACAATCGAATTACCACAACAATTTTTAGAAAGCTTTAGACCAGATTTAATTACTCGAGCTGTTTTGGCGTTACAAGCAAACAGACGTCAACAATATGGTGCAAGTCCAGAAGCAGGTCAAAGATATTCTTCATATATTTCAAAACGAAGACACAATTACAAAACAACATATGGAATTGGTCAATCAAGAACACCTAGAAAAGTTTTGAATAGAAGAGGAACTAGATTTTATTTTGTTGGAGCAACTGCACCACAAACAGTAGGTGGTCGAAGAGCACATCCTCCTAAAGCAGAAAAAATTTGGATTCAAAAAATAAATATTAAAGAAAGACGAAAAGCAATTAGATCTGCATTAGCCGCAACAATGTTGCCAGAAATAATTTCGGCTAGAGGACATAAAATTCCAAAAGAATTCCCATTTATTTTAGATTCTTCCTTTGAATCAATAAATAAAACTAAAGATTTAGTACAAACTTTAATTAAATTAGGATTTTCAGAAGAAATTGAAAGAGCTAGTAATGTCGGAATTAGAGCTGGAATGGGTAAAATGCGTGGAAGAAAACACGTAACAAAAAAATCCTTCTTATTTGTAGTATCTAAAGATTGTCCTTTGTTAAAAGCGGCAACAAACATTTCAGGAGCAGATGTTGTTCCAGTAGATGCATTGAATGCTGAGTTGTTAGCACCAGGAACTCATCCAGGTCGTTTAACATTATTTACGGATTTGGCGATAAATATTTTAGAAAAATCTAATCTATATACAAATCAAAAAAATACGGGTGATGCCCAATGATAAAAACAGTTTTAGCTACAGAAAAAGCAACAAGATTAATGGAATCTGAAAACAAACTTGTTTTTGTAGTAGATAAAAAAGCAACAAAAAAAGAAATCAAAAAAGAAATTGAAGAAATGTTTAATGTTAAAATTGAACACGTAAACACAATGATTGGTTCTGACGCAAAAAAGAAAGCGTATGTTACTTTTTCAGACAATACTCCTGCTATCGATTTAGCAACTAAATTAGGTTTGATGTAAGAGGTTTCCAAAATGGGTAAAAATATTATTTCACAAAGAAGAGGAAAAGGATCTCAAACATTTGAAAGTCATGGTTTAAGATTTAAAGGAGAAGCTAAAATGATGGAAGCTTCAGATGCTGTTGTTATGGACATAGTTCATTGTGCAGGTCATTCGGCACCATTATTAGCATTATATTATGATACAGGTGCATCAAGTTACGTTATTGCTCCGGAAGGAATTCGAGTAGGAGATAAATTAGATTTTTCTAATGAAGCAAAATTAGAATTTGGCAATGTATTAAAATTAAAAAATGTTCCAGAAGGAATATCTGTATTCAATATTGAAGCGAGACCAAATGATGGTGGAAAATTTATCCGTTCAACAGGTGCATCTGCACGAGTTGTTTCTAAAAATGAAAAATTTGTCACAATTGAATTTCCTTCAAGAAAACAAAAAAAGTTTAATCCTGAATGCCGAGCAATGATTGGAGTTGTTGCAGGTGGTGGAAGAGTTGAAAAACCATTCTATAAAGCAGGAAATAAATTTTATGCAATGAAAGCTAGAAATAAGTATTGGCCAATTGTATCTGCAAGTGCTATGAACGCAGTCGCACACCCATTTGGTAACAAACGTACTTTAAGAAAATCTAAAGCAAAGCCAGCTCCAAAGAACGCACCACCAGGTAGATTGGTAGGATTAATTAGACCGCGTAGAACTGGTAGAAAGAAATAAAGGTGATTAAATGGCAAAAAAAGAATTCACATATCGTTCAAAAACACTTGATCAATTAAAAGAATTGAGTTTATCTCAACTTTTAGAAATATTGCCTTCTCGTCAAAGAAGATCAATTAAAAGAGGATTTTCAGAAGAGAAAAAAGCATTATTGAAAAAAATAGAAGCGAAAGATAATGTTAAAACACATCGTAGAGATATGATTGTTTTACCATCAATGGTAGGAAAAACAGTGCAAATATTCAATGGACATAAATTCGAACCCGTAACACTTCGTCAAGAAATGATCGGGCAATATTTTGGAGAATTTGCATTAACTAGAAAACGAGCTGTGCACACTTCAGTTGGAGTCACAAACAAACCAAAAAAATAAGGTGATTAAATGGCAAAACTAAAATACGCATACCAAAATTTTGATGAAACTTGTGCTTCAGCATATGGTCGAGATTTACCAGTATCAACTAAAAACTCTATAGAAATGTGTTCATTTTTGAAAGGAAGATCCATTGAAGATGCTACAAAAATATTAGAAAGAGTTTTAATTTTCAAACAAGCAATTCCATTTAGAAGATTTAATGATGGAGTTGGACATAGACGAGGTAAAATAGGTCCAGGAAGATATCCTCAAAAATTAACTTCAATTATGTTAAAATTATTAAAAAATGTTAAAGCAAATGCCGAAACTAAAGGTTTATCCGACTCTTTAAAATTAGTTCACATGTGTGCTCACAAAGCGGCAACACCTTTTCATCAAGGTCGTCAAAGAAGAAGAGCTATGAAAAGAACACATATAGAACTGGTTGTTAAAGATGTATCAACAAAAAAGGAACAATCAAAACCAAAAGTTGAAAAGCTAAAACCAAAAGTTGAAACAACAACTCCTAAAGGTGACAACAAATGATTGAACGAAAATTCGTATCACAAAAATTCAAAGAATTTCACATCAAACAATATCTTAAACTAGAATTAAATAGGGCAGGATTAAGTGATGTTAAACTTCAAAGAACAAGTATGGGTGAAAAAATATTAATCTCTGCAAATCGACCTGGTTTAGTTGTTGGAAGAGGCGGAGCAGTAATACAAAAATTAACTAAAGTGATGAAGGATCAATTTAAATTAGAAAATCCTGAAATCGAAATTGAAGAAATTAAAGATGTAAATACTGATGCAAACATAATTGCAGAATATATTGTTAATCAACTAGAACGATTTGGCTCACAAAGATTTAAAGGAATTGCACATAAAGCACTTTCTCGTGTAATGGAGGGGGGAGCATTAGGTGTTGAAATTTTAATTTCTGGTAAAATTCCTTCCTCAAGAGCTAAAAGTTGGAGATTTGCAGTAGGATACATGAAAAAATGTGGAGACATTGCAATAACTGGCGTTAATACTTGTAAAACAAGCGCTTGTCTAAAAACAGGAATCGTAGGAGTTCAAGTTAAAATTATGCCTGGTTCAACAATACTTCCTGATAAAATTGAAGTTAGTTCAACAGCGATAGAACAAAAACCAATTGTAGAAAGTAAAAATAGATTAAATGAAGTTAAAGATGAAAAATCTAAAAAACGATCTACAAAAAAAGAACCAAGAAAAACTTCAACTAAAAAGAAAACTGAAAATGATTCAAAACCAAAAAAGGAAAAAGCTGTGAAAAAAGAAGCTTTGCCTTCGGAGGATAAACAATGAAATTCAAAGAAGTTTTAGCAATGACTCCTGTAGACCGAGAGAAAAAACTAAAAGAATCAAAAATGGAGTTGCTTAAATTGAGAGCACAAGTATCTCAAGGAACAGTACTAAAAAGTCCTGGTCAAGTAAAACAACTAAAAAAATTAATAGCACAAATTTCTTCCGTAAAAGAAGAAGGAGCTAAATAATGGTTGAAATTTGTCCTGTAACGGGACTTCCAAAGGAACTTTCAGCTTGGGATAATATCTCCAAAGAAAGTCAAAAAATAGTAACAAAAATAATCAAAAAAAAATTCGGAAAACAATATACTGTTGTTGAAGGATTAAATCCTGCAGAAATTGATGTTAAAGATATTACAAAGAAATTAAAAAACAAATTCGCATGTGGCGGAACAGCAAAAAAAGATTTCATCGAATTGCAAGGCAATCACATCACAAAAATAAAAGATGTTTTGATTGAAATCGGATTTGCTCCAGAAACAATCGAAGTACATAATGGAAAAAAATAAAGTTCAAAGAATGTCGTTCATAGGAAAAGAAATTTGCGTTAATGACGCCAAAAATAAATCTTATGTCGGACTGAAAGGAAAAATAGTGGATGAAACAAAATGTTCATTCATTGTTGAGCAAGAAAGTTCAAAAAAAACAGTTTTGAAAAACGGAACGGTTTTTATGATTGAAGGAACCACCATTACTGGAGAATCAATTATTGGACGATGTGATCAAAGAATCAAAAGATGAAAAAATCTTTTGAAGTTAAAATAAGTAAATAAGAGGAATGAAGAATGACTTCAAATATTGCAAACACAAGTATTCGCGGAAAAATCATTGTAGGTAGAGTTGTTAGTGCTAAAATGCACAAAACGGTGACTGTCGAATGGGAACGAAAAGTTCTCTTAAGAAAGTTTGAGAGGTTTACTAAAAAAACATCTAAAGTTGCAGCTCACAATCCTGAAAATATCAATGCACAAGAAGGAGATTTAGTTAAAATTGGAGAAGTTAGACCTCTTTCAAAAACTAAAAATTTCATGGTTTTAGAAATTTTAGAAAAAGCTACAGGTAATTAAAATGAAAGCAATAAAAGCAAATGTAACAAATGGATTGCAAATTGGTTCCTATGTAGATACTTGTGATAATTCAGGTGCTAAACTAATCAAAATAACTGGTGTTAAACGTAAGAAAACTGTTAAAGGTAGAATTCCCGGAGCAGGTGTAGGTGACATGGTTATAGTTGCAGTAAAAAAAGGAAGACCCGACATGAGAAAAACAGTTGCATTTGGAATTGTAGTAAGGCAAAAAAAAGAATTCAAAAGACCTGATGGAACAAGAGTATCATTCGAAGATAATGCGGTAGTTATATTAAAAGATGACAAAGGAAATCCTAAAGGAACTATTTTCAAAGGACCAATTGCTAAAGAAGCTGCGAGTAGATGGCCTGCAGTTGCAAAAGTAGCGAACATAATATTATAGAGGTATCAAAATGAAGTCAATATTTTCACTAAGTTGGTTAAGAAGCATTAAACCAAACAAACAACGAAAGTTTCGTACTAATGCACCATTACATATAAAAGGCGAGTTTTTGAATGCACATCTTTCAAAAGAACTTAGAGCTAAAGAAAATGTTCGAAGCTTGAGAGTTAGAAAAGGAGATAAAGTTAAAGTTTTGAGAGGACAATTCAAAAGTCAGTCAGGCGTAGTTGAAAAAGTTTCAGTTTCAAAATCAAAATTATACATAACAGGTGTGGCTTTGACTAAACGAGATGGTTCAAAATCTCTTTATCCAATTGATCCATCAAATGTAATGATTTTAGAATTATTCAAAGAAGATAAAAAAAGATTAAAGAATCTTAAAAAGAGTGATTAAAAATGACAAAACAACACTTAAAACGATTAGCAAGTCCAAAAAGTTGGAGTATTAAAAAGAAAAATATAACTTTTACGACAAGACCCAATCCAGGACCACACAAATTATCTCTTCAAATGCCAATAACATTAATTTTAAGAGATTTGTTAAATGTGGCTAAAACTACAAAAGAAGTTAAATTTATTTTGAAAAATAAATCTTGTTTAATTGATGGTTCAGTTTGTCATGATTATAGACGACCTGCAGGTTTAATGGATGTTATTTCGATTTCTTCAATAAATGCTTACTACAGAATGTTAATTAATGCTAAAAATAAATTGTATTTAGTTCCAATAAGCAAAGAAGAAAGTTCATTCAAATTAGTAAAAGTTTCTTCTAAAACCAATCTCAAAGGTGGAAAAATTCAATTAAATTTCTCAGATGGAAGAAATATGTTGATTGAGAACATAAAAAAATATTCTATTGGAGACACATTGAAAATAAATTTACCTGATCAAAAAATTTTAGAACATTATCCTTGTACATCTGGAGCTTCTGTAATATTAACTTCAGGAACACATGTTGGTGAATTAGGAAATATAAAAGAATCTAAAGATTCAATTATAACTATCCAAACTGAAAACGGCGAATTTACTACTAAAAAACACTTCGCATTTGTTGTAGGAAAAACAAAACCAGTGATAACTTTATAGGTGTATCAAAATGAACGTGATGAAAAAAATAAAAATCGATAAACTGACTTTAAACATTGGTGCAGGTAAAGATGCAACTATGTTAAAAAAAGCAGTTAAATTATTAAAACACATAACTAATGTTGATCCAGTTCAAACTATAACTCAAAAAAGATTGGCTGCTTGGGGATTAAGACCAGGATTACCTATAGGTGCAAAAATAACTTTAAGAGATGAAGCTGTCGTTAATGAATTAGTAAAACGTTTATTTGCAGCAAGAGATAATAAGTTAAAACCTGAATGTTTTGATAATTATGGAAATATTTCCTTCGGTATTCACGAATATGTTGATATACCTGGAGTTAAATATGAAACTGAATTAGGAATTTTGGGATTACAAGTTTCAATCACTTTATCTAGACCAGGATTCAGAGTGAAAAGACGTAAAATCCAAAAAACATCCATTGGAAAAACACATTTAATAACACAAGAAGAAGCAATTTCTTTTGCAAAAGAAAACTTTGGAATTGCTTTAGAGGAGGATTAAAATGACTACTTCCGATCATACAAAAATGTTGAAACAAATTGGCATCAAGCCAGGAAAATATCAAAAATACTTGAAACACAATGTTCCAAGAGATCGTAAATTCGGTCAATCCACCAAAAAATGTAAATTGTGCGGCAGAACCGGTGCACATGTAGCAAAATACGGTTTAGATGTATGCAGACACTGTTTTAGAGAAAACGCCCTAGAATTAGGTTTTAAAAAGTTTAGTTGAGGTTAAAAATGTCACTTAATGATCCATTAGCAAATGTGTTGTCAAAAATAAGCAACGCTACAAAAATAGGAAAGTTTGAAGTACTTGTTGAAAACAATTCAAATTTAATAAAAAAAGTTTTATCAATTATGAAAGACTCCAAATATATTACAAGTGTTGAAGAAATTGAAGATTCAAAAGGTAACTTTCTTAAAATTATTTTAAGTGGAAACTTAAATAATTGTGGAGTTATAAAACCAAGATTTGCAGTAAAACTTGAAGATTATGAAAAATTTGAAAAAAGATTTTTATTAGCTAAAAATTTCGGATTTTTATTAGTTTCAACAAATCAAGGTTTAATGACTCATAATGAAGCTAAAGATAAAAATTTAGGAGGAAAACTCATTAGCTTTTGCTATTGAGATAATTTAAAATGTCTCAAACAAAAAATTCAGAAACATTCTCTATACCTAAAGGAATAACTTGTTCCATACAAAACGGAATAGTAACATTCAAAGGTCCTAAAGGAGAAGTCTCAAAATCATTCCTTCACACATTAATAAAATTAAATTTGAATGAAGATAAAATTGAATTAACAACTGAAAAAGTAAGACAAACTGAAAAAAAATTGTTAAATACATTTCTATCGCTATTGAAAAATTTAGTTAAAGGTGTTTCCGAAGGACACATGTACAAATTAAAAATTTGTTCAGGTCATTTCCCAATGAATGTCTCTTTAAAAAACAACGTTTTAGAAATAAAGAATTTTATTGGTGAAGCAGTTCCAAGAAAATGTGCATTGAATTCAAATGCAGAAGTAAAATTAGATGGTAATTTCATAACTGTTTTTGGTATTGACAAAGAACTAGTTTCTCAAGTAGCGGCCTCAATAGAGAAAACAACTCGTAGAAATGGTTTTGATAAACGTATATTCCAAGATGGAATTTACATTATTGAAAAAGACGGTAAGAAAATCGAATAGGTGTTATTATGATACAAAAATTTATAGAACTTCGTAAAAAGTTAAAATCCAAAAAACCAGTATTCAAAACACATGATTCTCACAAAAAGAAACGTGTGGGTGATGGTTGGAGAAGACCTAAAGGAAGACAAAACAAAATGCGATTACATAGAAAAGGATATGCTAGAGATTGTTCAACAGGATTCGGTTCTCCATCGATGGTTAAAGGTTTATCGCCAACAGGTTTAACTCAAAATATAATTCATTCAGTAAACGATTTCGAATGTTTAGAACCATCTAAAGATGGAATCATTATTTCAGGCCCAATGGGTATGAAAAAGAAAACGGAATTGTTGGATTTTGCAGTTAGTAAAGGATTCAAAATTTTAAATTTAAATGTTGATAAGTTCAAAGAAACATATAATAAAATGTTGGAAAATAAAAAAGAACAAAAATCTAAACTAAATAAGAAAAAATCCGAAAAACAAAAAATTGCAGCAAAACCAAAAAAGGAAACCAAATCAACAGAATCTGAAAAAACAGAAGATCAAAAAGGTGACAACAAATGAAATTGTCTGTTCAAAAGAAAATTGCAAGTAAACTATTGAAGTGTTCACTTAAAAGAGTGAAAATTTCTCCAGATAGATTATCGGATGTTAGTAAAGCGATAACAAGAAATGACATGTCTGATTTAGTTAATCAAGGAATAGTCGTTAAAGCTCCAGTAAAAGGGGTATCTCGAGTTAGAGCAAATCACAAAGCAAAACAAAAACGTAAAGGATTACAAAAAGGTCCAGGAAAACACAAAGGAAAAATAACTAGTAGAACTCCTTCGAAAGAAGCATGGATGACCAAAATAAGATTACTAAGAACTTTTTTGAAAGAATTGAAAGAAAAAGAACTTTTGAATGCTGAAAATTATAAAAACCTTTATAGAAAATCAAAAGGTGGTTTTTTCAGAAATAAACGTCACATGAAAATCTACATAGATGAACACAATCTTGTGAGGAAGGGATAATTATGGCAAAAAATAGCATATTCACTGTCGCATACAGACGAAAAAGAGAAGGTAAAACTAATTATAAAAAACGATTAACGTTATTAAAAAGTAATTTAACTCGGTTAGTTATCCGAAAAACAAATACCGAAATAGTTTTACAATTAGTTAATTATGATCAAGATGGAGATAAAGTAGTTGCTACAGTTCCATCTAAAAAGTTAATCAAGTTTGGTTGGGATTATAGTAAGAAATCCATTCCTGCAGCATATTTAACTGGTTTGTTGTTAGCAAAAATGGCCAAAACTAAAAATGTAACTGAAGCTGTTTTAGATTTAGGATTACAAACACCTGAACAAAAATCAAAAGTTTATGCTGCATTAAAAGGCGCAATTGATGGTGGTTTAAATATTCCTGCAGATGAAAAAGTTTTTCCTGATGAATCAAGAATAAAAGGCGAGCACATATCAAAAATGTCCGACCTACCTTTATTCAGCAAATACAAATCTAAAAAATTAGATGTAACTAAAATGCCAACTGTTTTTGAAGCAGTTAAAAAGAAAATTATGGAGTAATCAAAATGAAACAAAACGACTCACAAAAAAACAGACTCCCTCAAAATTTTGACGATGCTACAGCTAGTTTAGAAGCATGGGTACCTAAAACCGAATTAGGAAAGAAAGTAAAATCTGGAGAAATAAAATCCATAGATGAAATCTTAAATACAGGTATGCGAATTTTAGAACCTGAAATTGTAGACACATTATTAACTCTAAAAAGTGAATTATTGTTAATAGGTCAAGCTAAAGGTAAATTCGGTGGAGGTCAAAGAAGAGTATTTAGACAAACACAGAAAAAAACCAGAGAAGGTAACAAACCTAAATTTGCAACGATGGCAGTTGTAGGCGATAGTGATGGTCATGTAGGAATAGGTTTTGGAAAATCTAAAGAAACCGTTCCCGCAAGAGAAAAAGCTCTAAGACAAGCAAAATTAAATGTAATTGCAGTAAGAAGAGGAAGTGGTTCATGGGAAGAAGATTCAAATCAACCTCATTCAATACCATTTGCAGTAGAAGGTTCTTGTGGTTCATATAGAATAAAATTAATGTCTGCTCCAAAAGGTAAAGGTTTAGTTTGTGATAAAGAAATTGCGAAAATATTAAAACTAGCAGGAGTTAAAAATGTTTGGGCAAGATCTCAAGGACAAACAAAAAATAAAATAAATGTTATAACTGCTACAATGCAAGCATTAAAAAAATTATCAAGAACAAGAATTATGCCTGAACACGTAGGATTCTTATCCATTGCAGAAAGTTCAATAAATAAATCACAAAAGGTGGATTCAAATGAGTAAATTAGCAGTAATTTTAATAAGAGGGTTAGTTGGAATTCGTAGAGATATAAGAGAAACTTTATATTTTTTAAATTTAAAGAAAAAACACACATGTGTTGTTGTAGAAGACACACCAACTTATCGGGGTATGCTCAAAAAAGTTGAAAACTTTACAACATATGGTGAAATTTCAGAAGAAACTATCAAGTTATTAAAAGAAAAAAGAGAAGTAAAATTAAAAGATGGAACAATTAAAAAATTTTATTCGCTTGCACCTCCTGTAAAAGGATTTGAAAGAAAAGGAATAAAAAAATCATTTGTTGTTGGTGGAGCTCTAGGATATAGAGGCGAAAACATAAATGAATTGATTTCCAAAATGATATGAGGTATTCAAAATGACAACTAATCATCGTAAAAAAAGTTCAAGACATCGAGGTTCCTGGACACATGGCCATGGTGAAAAGAAAAAACACCGAGGGGCAGGTAGTCGTGGAGGTCGTGGAAATGCAGGTTCTGGTAAAAGAGGAGATGCAAAAAAACCATCTTTTTGGAAAATCAAAAATCGTGAAGGTAAACACGGATTTACAAATCCGACTAAAAAATTAGTTGTTGCGGCAACAATTGCACAATTAAATACAAATATTCATTATTTAATTGAAAATCAAATGGCAAAACAAGAAGGTAAATTGTTCCTTGTAGACTTATCTGCATTAGGCGTGGATAAGTTAATAGCTACAGGTGATCCAAAATTTGCTTTCAAAATTGTTGTTAAAAGCGCAACTGACGCAGCTGTTGAAAAAATAAAGGCAGCTGGTGGAACAATTGAACTAGAAAACGCTAGTTCAGAATAATTTTATTTTTTATTTTTTAATACGGGAAGATTTTTAAATAAGTTCTTCCCCTTAAATGTATTTTAGGGTGTAAAAATATGACATTGATGCAAAACATTCTCAACATAATTCCGGAAGTTAAAGCTCCTAAAGAAAAAAAATTACCATTTGGTCAAAAGTTAAAATGGACTGCCTTCGTTTTAATTCTGTTTTTTATATTAGGTGCAGTTCACTTATATGGTTTAGGTGCTAACGCATTATCTCAATTTGAGTTTCTATCCGTTGTATTAGGAGCTAGTTTCGGTTCAATAATTTCATTAGGTATTGGTCCCATTGTAACTGCATCCATCGTTTTACAATTATTAAATGGGGCAGGAATTTTAAATTTTGATTTAACAACTCATCACGGTAAAGAAAGTTTTCAAGGAACCCAAAAATTATTAACATATTTTTTCATAATTTTAGAAGCATGCATATATGTTTTAATGGGAGGTTTATCCCCTAAAGTCGGAATTCATCCAGCCATATTGATAATTCAATTATGCATAGGTGCATTAATCATAATGTATTTAGATGAAGTAATAAACAAATGGGGCTTTGGAAGTGGAATATCATTATTTATTGCAGCAGGAGTATCACAATCCATATTCATACAAGCATTAAGTCCGCTACACCCAGTTACAGCTGGAGTTTCAGATCCAAATACATATGTTGGAGCAATACCTCAAATATTCAAATCATTAACAATGGGAGATTCTTTAACCGTCGGTTTAAAATTAGCAGTATTGATTGCAACAGTAGCTGTATTTTTAATTGTTGTTTTCGCACAAGCAATGAAAGTAGAAATTCCATTATCTTTTGGAAGAATAAGGGGACATGGAATAAGATGGCCTTTGAATTTTATTTACACTAGTGTAATTCCAGTTATTTTAGTTTCAGCATTAATTGCAAACATACAATTATTAGCGAGATTAGTTAGTAATGCAGGAATTTCTTGGCTATCTTGGCTAGGAACTTTTTCAGGTGGTCAAGCAGTAGGAGGTCTTGCTGCATGGTTAACCAACGTTAATTTACTTAGTAAAATTGTTCAAGGAAATGTTGTTGCAATGGATTTCGCACAAGCTGGTGTTTACATGCTTATAATGATTGCAGGATCCGTATTATTTAGTTGGTTCTGGATGCAAACATCTGGATTAGATCCTCGTGCACAAGCCAAACAAATGATGGCATCAGGTTTACAAATTCCAGGATTTAGAAAAGATGCTCGAGTTTTAGAGCGATTATTAAAAAGATACATATATCCGTTAACAGTGATGGGAGGAATATTTATAGGATTCTTAGCATCAATAGCGAATATGACAGGGGCTTTAGGAAGTGGCACGGGATTATTATTAACCGTTATGATTATTTACAAATTATATGAAGATGTAGCTAAACAACATCTTGAAGATATGAATCCAGCATTACGTAAAATGATGGGGAGATAAATAAATGTCAGGAATGAGTTCAATTTTAAATCCTGTATTAAATCCCTTATTAAATTTAAACCCTTTTTGGGTTATTTTTATTGTTTCTATAATTGTTTCTATAATTACAACATTAATATACAAATACACAACTGATCAAAAAAAATTAAAAGAATTAAAAAAAGAAACAAAATCTTGTCAAGAAAAATTAAAATTGAATTCTTCTAATCCTGAAAAGAGCCTTCAAATTCAAGGAGAAATGATGAAATTAAATGTGGAGTATATGAAATCTTCATTTAAACCCATGTTTTTTACAATCATACCTGTTCTTTTATTTTTTGGATGGTTAGGCGCAAACTTAGCATTTATACCCTTACAACCAGATGTGCCTTTTTCAATTAATGTAACCTTAATGGAAAATGTGCAAGCAGAAATTTCTTTAATATTACCTTCAGAATTATCTATGAATGATGAAGAAACCAAAACAGCACAGATAAATTTAGGGTGGCAAGGAATTAAAGGACCTGCGGGACAATATGATTTAATACTTAAAAATGAAGAAACGCAAGAAGAACAAATAATTTCCGTATTAATAACTGAAGAACAAAAATATTTAGATCCTTTAAAAGAATTAAAATCCCCCACGTTCAAAAAAATAGTCGTCAATCAACAAAAATTATTACCTTTCAAAGGAATTGTATTATTAGAAAATATTTTCTGGATAGGTAATTTTGGATGGTTAGGTGCATATATTTTATTCTCTCTAATTTTCTCCACATTGTTAAGAAAATTATTAAAAATAGCTTAAAACTAAGCAACATACACGAATATTTATAAATGAACTTTGTTTTCTATACTTTTACATACTAGACAAAAAAATGAAATAGAGGTTATATTATGCCAAGAGGTATGTTTAAGTCAAGAACGTTTCGTAGAATATTTAAAAAAGTTCCAGGAGGAGCAACAGTTCTCCGTTACTTTAGAAGAAAACCAAGTGTAGCTCATTGTGGTAGATGTGGCGCTGAATTACAAGGAATACCGCGTGCAAATCCCAAAGATATGGCAAAGCTTTCAAAAACAGAAAGAAGGCCTGAAAGACCATTTGGTGGCGTTTTATGTTCAAAATGTCTTAGAGACATTGTAAAATACGAAGCAAGAGAAGAGTCAGACAAAGAAAGTATGGATTAGATTATTCTTTTCCATCTCAGTAAGTTAAGGTAACTACTTACACAAAAAACGAGAAGGAGGTCAAAATGTTAAATCAAATTGGTCGTATATGCGTAAAAATTGCAGGCAGAGATGCAGGTAAAGAATGCGTGATTGTAGATATTTTAGACGATAATTATGTGTTAATTGATGGTGCAACAAGAAGAAGAAAATGCAATATTTCTCATCTTGAACCAACAAAAAAGATTTTAGAGTTAAAAAAGAATGCAGATCACAAAACAATTGAAGCATTATTTAAAGAAAATAATTTAGATTTTCGAACAGAAACAAAGAAAAAAACAATTGCTGCAAAACTTAAAAAACAACACATAAATCGAAAAACATCTAAATGATGTTTTTATTTTTTTATTAAATTTCTAAACTTTTATTTTGGTTTTTTATTAATAAAGTTCTGTTATCTATAACAACAACGCTCAATAAACCCAATTTTTGTAATTCTTTCACGTGTCTATACAATGTTGCTCTTGAGCAATATTTTTTTTCATCTACAAACCGAGTTTTTAGTCCAATCATATCTACATCCATGTGTTCTACCACATCCATTATTTTTTGTTTAACCCAGTCTTTTTTATTTTGACTAATTATATTTGATTCATAAATTCTTTTTTCTGTTTTGGTTGCAGAAAAATCAGTTTCGGTTGTTAAGTTTGATTCAGAAGATGATTCTTCGATAGGATTTAATTCTTTTATATTCTCTTGTTTCAGGGGTTTTTCGTTTAGTTTGGAATCAACATATTCTTTTAATTCTTCGATTTTTTTCACAAATTCTTCCTTTAACCAAATAAAATTATCTTCTGAGGGAGATTCTAAATCGGATTTTTTTGAAAATAACGCATTTTTAGCCAAAATACTTTGATTCTCAAGAATTCTTGAGTTTTGGGCTTCTAAATATTTTATTTTTCTCTCTAAATAAGTCAATATTTCAAGTTTTTTGTTATTTTTGTTGTTTTTTTGTTCCAATTTACCCTCAACATCAAAAATGTCTTCTTTTTTATAAATTTAGTCTTTGTCTCAAAAATCTCACTTGAGACGAGATTGAGACAAATATTTTATTAAAATGGCTCTAAAATGGTTTTCCACAGGAAATAAGGGGGTGTCTCAAAAATCTCAAAAATCTCAATGAGACTGAGACAAATGAGACGAAATAAGCTAAAATGGATTTAAACAGTCTAAAACTAGTGTATTTCTGCGTCTCGGGTTGAGACTATTTTGAGATAAATTGATTTGCACTAGTCTCACTGGACAAGTCGCAATAACGTATATAAATGATGAAAGATGCCATAAATTAGCTCCCATGACATAAAATGTCTGCTGAAATAAAATGGGATAACCAAGGAGTTAAAAATGGAAACAATAGATGTAAGTAAAAATTCACCTGAAAAAAAATTCAGGGCTAGTCCAATAAGTGCAACGATTTGGTCTAATGAAGTTAGAACTTCAGACGGCGAATTGAAAGTTTTTAGAACAATACACGTCGAACGAACATATAAAGATAAAGAAGGTAAATGGCAAAAAACCAATTCTTTGAGAGTTAATGACCTTCCTAAAGCTATTTTAGTCTTAAATAAAGCTTACGAATACATAAGTATAGTTGAAGAAGGCGACGAAATATCGGAGGAATAAAATGAGTAAAGATTTAACCGTAAGTGATCTTCCTGGTGTTGGATCTGCAACTGCAGAAAAATTAGCTGCGGGAGGATTTGATTCCTTAATAGCGATTGCTGTAGCCACACCTGCAGAATTATTAAATGCGTCAGGTGTAACTGAAGCAGCTGCACGTAAAATGATTCAAGCGGCCCGTTCTATGCTAGATATGGGCTTTCAAACAGGAGAAGAAATTTTAGCCAAACGTAATAACATAATAAAATTAAAAACAGGCGTATCTGCATTTGATATGATGATGGGAGGAGGATTTGAAACAGGAGCAATTACAGAATGTTTTGGTCAATATGGTTCATCTAAAACACAAATTGCACACGTTTTATGCGTTACTTGTCAAATCGAGGACCCAGATGCGATAGCAGTATTTATTGATACAGAAAACACATTTAGACCTGATAGAATACAACAATTAGCGATAGGTGCGGGTTTAGATCCTGAAAAAGTTTTAAAAAATATTCGTGTAGCTCGAGCATTTAATTCAGATCATCAAATGCTCTTAGCAGAAAAAGTAGAGGAACTGATAAAAAATGGAGATAAAGTTCGTTTAGTTATAGTTGATTCACTTACAGCCCATTTTAGAGCAGAATTCGTGGGAAGAGGAACCCTTGCAGATAGACAACAAAAACTAAATAAACACATGCACGTATTGTCCAAATTCGCAGATATGTATAACTTATGCGTATATGTAACAAATCAAGTAATGGCTAAACCAGATGCATTTTTTGGAGATCCTACTGAAGCGATTGGAGGAAATATTGTTGGACATAATAGTACCTTCCGAATCTATTTACGTAAAGGTAAAAAAGGAACTAGAGTTGCCAAATTAGTGGATAGTCCTAATCTTCCAGATGCAGAATGCATTTACGAAGTAACTGAATCAGGTCTAAAAGATGTTTAATTTTTAATTTTTTTAATTTTTTAAAATACATTAACTTTTTATACTAATAAAAAAATATCTTATCATGATTATATTAAAAAAAGATTTTAAACAAGGAATTGTTTCTTTAAAAATTTCATTACAAGAAGATTTATGGTATTTATCACACATCATTGCGCCCGAAGATAAAGTAACTATGAACTCCGAACGTAAAATAAAAATTTCCCAAGGTTCAGACGAAGCTACTTCAGTAAAAAGACAAATGGTTGTTTTAACTTTAAATGTTGAAGATGTAAATTATAATTCAGCATTACAACAACTAAGATTGAAAGGAAAAATTATTGAATGTCCTGATGATGTACCAAAAGGTTCATACCACACATTTGGCGTAGAATTAAATTCATCATTAACAATACAAAAAAAATCCTGGCCGAATTATCTAAGAGATAAATTAGACGAATCTTTAAAATCAAATTCAAAAAATATTTTAATTGTTGTTTTCGATAGAGAAGAAGCCATAATTTCTTTAGTGAAACAAACAAACATAGAGCATTTAGTAAATTTAACTGCCGACGTTCAGAAAAAAGATTTACAATCAAACATAGGTGAAACAATATATTCCCAAATAGTGAAAAAAGTTACAGAGTACCTTCCACAATACAATATTTCGAACATCATTTTTGCATCACCTTCTTTTTGGAAACAATATTTAGAAACTATTTTGCCACAAGAAATAAAATCCAAAAGCACATTTACAACATGTTCAGAAGTACACAAAAAAGTAGTATCTGAATTATTATCCAGAACAGAATTAAAATCAATTTTAGAATCTCAACGAACTGCTTCCGAATTAGAATTTGTAAATTTAATGCTGGAAAAATTAGAAAAAAATTTAATCTCCTACGGAATTCAAGACATATCGCATTCTTCACAAATGGGTGCAATTTCACAATTAGCCGTAACTGAAAAATTCATAAATAAAATGAGAGAACAAAACACTTATGACTCATTGGACTCAATATTATCTAAAGTAGATTCATCGAATGGAAAAATAATTTTTATAACCTCGGACGAAGCTTCAAAACAAGTAGATGGTTTCGGAGGAATAGTTGGAATATTAAGATGGAATATCAATCAATAACATTAGAGTTAATCAAACTAATAAAAAATAAAAAAGAATTGAATTCTTTAGACGACTCTTTAATAGAGACCCATTTACTAAAATATAAAAATGAAATAAATTCAATTTTAAATAAATACGTATCCTTCAAGCAATTTCAAAAAAGTGCTGTTTGCAAAGATATAATTTCCAGCATTAGAGCGGATTTAAGGGAAATATATGGAGTATTCATAAAAACAAATTTAAATAATTTTGAAAAAAATATAACTAAATTAAATAATTATGAAGATCCCTTGATAGAAAAAATATTGTCCGGACATCAATCATCAATAGAACGATTAAATCATTACTCAAAAACATATATTTTAATTTTCAACAAATTATTTGAATGGGGTTTAAATAAAAAATATTCTTTAATTGATTTAGCATGTGGGTTCAATCCTTTCGCATACAAATACCTCCCAATAAAACCAACAAAATACCTTGCTTCAGATTTATCAACAAAAGATATGTCTTTAATAAATTTATTTTTCAAAAATACAAAAATAAAAGGAGAGGCAATCGCGTTAAATTTATTAAGTCAAAATGATACTGACATTTTAAAAAACCATTATGATGTTTGTTTTTTATTTAAGGCATTAGATTCATTGGAATCCAAATCAAGACACAGTTCTAAAAAATTAATTTCAAAAATAAATTCAGATTTTTTTGTAATATCGTTCCCAAAAAAAACCATAGGGGGAAAAAAAGAAATTAAACTTTCCAAACGAACTTGGTTTGAACGATTTTCAGATCAAAATTTTTCAAAAAAAGAAGTTTTCGAGATTGAGAATGAAACATTTTACCTTTTAAAAAAATAAGAAATTATCTAAATTCAAATATCACTCCTTCTAAACAACATTAAGGTGCTGTTATTCATCAATAGAAAATAGTAACATATAAATATGAGTTCGTCAACATCAAGTGTGAAAAAGAGTGTGAGAACTTTTTCGGGGGCTTATAATGATTGTAAAAGACGAGTTT
Organism: Candidatus Nanoarchaeia archaeon; assembly: GCA_028691765.1. Classification (GTDB taxonomy): domain Archaea; phylum Nanobdellota; class Nanobdellia; order Woesearchaeales; family SKGA01; genus JAQUYS01. The sequence goes on from JAQUYS010000004.1 coordinate 30,986, forward strand.
TTAAGTAAATTAAGAAGATATTTCTCCTTGAATTTGTATGAAGCAAAAGTATGGACTGCCTTATTATCTAGGGGCGTTAGCACAGCAGGAGAACTTTCAGATATAGCAAATGTACCGAGATCAAGAAGTTATGATGTTTTAGAATCTCTCGAAAAAAAAGGATTCGTAGTTATGAAAATTGGGAAACCTATAAAATATGTTGCAGTACCGCCAACTGAAGTTTTAGAAAGAGTAAAAAAGAACATTTCTCAAGAATCGCAAGATCAAATAAAACAATTAGAACAATTAAAAAACACTGAAATAATTAATGAATTAAGTTCATTACATACACAAGGTGTTGAATTAATTGAACCATCTGATTTATCTGGAAGCATCCGAGGAAGGACAAATTTATATAATCACACGGAATTCACAATTAGAGAAGCCGAAAGTGTAGTAACAATAATGACATCCACACAAGGATTAATACGGAAAGTGGAAGGATTATTTCCAGTACTCCAAGACTTGAATAAACGTGGTGTAAAAATAAGAATTGCTGCACCAATAAACACTCCGGAAGCTAAAAAAGCAGCAGAAACATTAAAAGATGTTGCAGAAGTAAGACACATAGATCATATTTCAGCAAGATTTATAATTGTGGATGGTGAAGAGTTAATATTCATGGTGATGCCGGATGATGCAGTTCATCCAACATATGACATAGGTATTTGGGTAAATACGCCTTATTTCGCATCTGCTTTAGAACAATTATTTGAATTAGCATGGACAAATTTAAAAGTGCCTGCTAAAAAATAATTTATTAAACAGTTTTTATTTTTAGTATGCAAGAAACAATTGTTTCTTGATGTTTTATTTTTATTTAATTAGTAAGGGTTAAAAAATAATGACAAATGAAAGAACAAACAATTCTCAAACAGTTCCAGTGACTGTTGGTGAGGTCATTAAAGCAAAAGTTTTATCTGTCGGTGAACGAGGAGATGGAATTGTAAGAACAAAAGGATTTGTGATTTTTGTTCCTAACGTTAAACAAGGAGATTTTATAAAACTAAAAATAACTAAACTATCTTCTAAAGTTGGCTTTGGTGAATGTATAGAAAAACTAGAATCTTTGCCGTTTGAAGGAAGAAAAATTCCTACACCTGAAGAATTGAAACAAAGGACAAAAGGTCCAAAAGAAGACGTATCCCACCTATTAACAACCGAAGGAGATAGCGAAGAGTTTTGATTTTTTTTAAAAATATTTATAAATGAAGAATGTTTTCTTCATTTTAGAACCCATTTGTAAGTCAAAGACATTGTCTGGCAATTGCTAAAAAACTTACAAAAACGAAAATCGTTTGCACAGGGTTAAAATGAGTGCGGAAAGGCTAGTTCTTTTTGTCACATAAAATAAGGTGAAAATATGAGTGAAGAAAATTTGTTAATACCTACAGAAGAATATCTAAAGTCAGGAATTCATATAGGTACTAAGTTTAGATCAAAATATATGGAAAATTTCATATACAAAACACGTAGTGACGGACTTTCAGTTCTTAATCTTCAAAAAATTGATGATAGAATAAGACAAGCAGGAAATCTAATTTCAAAGTACAATGCGGAAGATATTTTGGTTGTATGTAGAAGAGAAAATGGTTGGAAACCAGTAAGATTATTCGCAAAATTAACAGGCAGTAAATTATTTGCTGGAAGATATCCTCCAGGCGTTTTAACAAACCCACAATTAAAGAATTTTATGGAAGCAAAATTAATGTTGATAGTTGATGTAGGGCCAGATAGAAATGCCTTAAAAGATGCATTAACAACAGGAATACCTACAATCGCATTATGTGACACAAACAATGCCACAAACAACATAGATTTCGTACTTCCTTGTAACAATAAAGGAAAAAAAAGTTTAGGATTAGTATTCTACTTATTGTCCAAATTATATTTAGAAAATAGAAATTTAATAAATAAAGGACAAGCAATGGAATATTCAATTGATGACTTCTCAGAAGAATAAAATTTTTTCTTTTTTATTTATATTCTTCCAATTTTATTTCTTCAATACCCAAATCAGTTATTTTGAAAACAACTTCTTTACCTTCTTCAATTGAGCGATGTTTACGTATTATTGCTTTTCGTAAACCATCTTCTTTTTGAATTTCAATTAAACATTTACTTTGATATTTTAACAAATCCCCGCCAACAATATTTATTTTTCCCTTTTGTTCAAAATCAGCATAAACTTGGTTTGTTATTAAAACAGGAATGTTATTTTTTCTAGCAAATTCCGTAAGTTGTCCAAGTTGAATTCCTAACTCTCGATTAACTTCATAAACATTCTTAGATTTACCCATTTCCAAACGATACAACATCGCAATAGAATCAATAATTATTGCACTAATTTTACTATTCACCAATTCATTTAATTTTTTAAATGCTTTTTTTTGCTCTTCAAAAGTTGTAGGATTAAGAAAAATTATATTTTTCATAGATTCTTCAACATTATCGCAAATCTGTCTAAATCTCGAAACTGAAAAAGAACCTTCAGTATCTATAAATATTATTTTACCTTTATTCATTTCCTTCGCAAATAACAAACAAACATTACTTTTACCACTGCCTGCGGGACCATAAATAGTTGTTATTACACCCTTCTCAAAACCACCTTCTAACAACCAATCAAAACAACCAATACCTGTACTAACTTTAATATCCATTTTAAGATTCCTTTGAAGAAGAATACAAACTATATATGCCTTCTTTTAAACTTTCTTTATCTGCAATTGAATTGTGTAACTGAGGCCTTATCAACCATTTACTTTGAGTATTTATATCTATGAACAATATTATTAATCTAGGATTAGAAATAAATTTATCCCATTTAGAAATAAGAAAATCAACATTGTGTTTGGTGTTGTCACAAACAAAATAAATTTTATCAAAATCAATCATTGCGATATGATTAATTAAATTTTCTAATTCATTCGAAAAAAAATACCTAACTTTTTTTTGCTCTCCTTTTTCAACATACGTATGAATACAACTAGTTTCATCCATTTCAATTTGATTATTTTTATATTTCAAAGAATTAAAATTAATGTATGTTTGAGTCCATTCTTTTATGTCCATAAACAACCTCAATAAACTTATTCTGAAGATTCTTCTTCAATAATATCGACAAGTTCTGCACTATCATCATGTTCGGCAATAGTTGCATTTTGAACTCGATCTGCGTCTGTTTTCAATCTCATTAATCTAACGCCTTGAGTATTTCTACCTATAACATTAATTTGAGATGCTCTTGTTCGTATTATTATTCCTTGTTGAGACACTATTAAAATATCTTTAGAATCATCAACACCTTTTACTGCAACAACATCTCCATTTCTTTCACTACATATGATGTTTCGAACTCCTTTTCCACCACGATTAATTAAACGATAATCATCAATACGTGTTCTCTTACCATAACCATTTTCAGTAATTGTTAAAATGGTTTCAAGAGGATTCAATAAAATCATACTAATCACGGAATCATTAGGAGCTAAAGTTATTCCTCTAACACCTCTACTAGTCCTTCCAATAGAACGAGCATCTTCTTCATTGAATCTAACGGCTTGACCTTTTTTAGTCGCAATAAGCAATTCTTGTTTTCCATCAGTTAACACAGCATTAATAACTTTATCACCATCATCTAAATTAATTCCAATAATTCCATTTTGACGAGGTCTTGAATAAGCCATCAAATTAGTTTTTTTAACAACTCCTTTTTCAGTAGCCAAAATTAAATGATGTTCTTCATTAAATTCTCTAACAGGAATAACCGCAGCAACACATTCATTTTCACTCAAATTAACTAAATTAACTATTGCCTTGCCCTTAGATTGTCTTCCAGCTTCAGGAACTTTCCAAACTTTCAACCAATGAACATTTCCTTTATTTGTAAAAATAAGTAAATAAGAATGCGTATTTGCAATAAACAAATGCTCAATAATATCTTCTTCTTTCGTGGTTGCACCAATAACGCCAGTACCCCCTCTATTTTGAACTCTATATGTTAACATATTTGTACGTTTAATATATCCTGAAGCACTTATTGTTAAAATTTGATCCTCCTCAGGAATTAAATCTTCAATATCTAAATCATCATCATAATAATCAATAATATCTGTTTTTCTATTATCTTGGTACTTCTCTTTCACTTCTTCAAGTTCAGTTTTAACAACACCACGTATTTTAACCTCACTTGCTAAAATTGATTCCAATTCTAAAATTAATTTTTTAGTTTCTTCATAATCGCTCTTAATTTTATTTTGTTCTAAACCAGTTAATCTTTGCAACTTCATTTCTAAAATCGCTTGACTTTGTTCTTCACTTAAAGAATAGATTTCTTTTAATTTTTCTTTTGCAACAGAAGAATTATCTGCTTCCTTAATTAATTTAATTACTGCATCTATGTGATTTAATGCAATTGCTAAACCTTCTAAAATATGGGCCTTTTTGTAGGCTTTCTTCAAGTCAAAAGCAGTTCTTCTTTTAACAACCTCAATTCTATGATTTAAAAAATGCACCAAAATTTCTTTTAAATTCAATACTTTAGGTTGATTATCGACAATAGCTAAAAAAATGATTCCTGTGCCAACTTGCAATCGAGTATGTTTGAAAAGTTGATTTTGTACAACTTCTTCATTAGCATCTTTTTTCAATTCAAAAACAATACGCATACCTTTACGATCACTCTCATCTCGAATGTCGCTAATACCTTCAACTCGTTTTTCTTTTATCTCTTCAGCAATTTGTTCAAGTAAATCCGATTTATTAACTTGATAAGGAATTTCAGTAACAATTAATTTTTTTCTTCCATTCTTTTCTTCAATGTGAGATTTACATCTAATTTTGAATTTACCTTTACCAGTTAAATACGCTTGTCTTATTCCCGCATTACCTAAAATTATTCCTCCTGTGGGAAAATCAGGACCTTTAACAAGATCAAATAATTCATCTATTTCTAAATCAGGAAAATCTAAAACTTTAATTGAAGCATCAACAACTTCAGAAATATTATGTGGAGGAATATTCGTGGCCATGCCCACCGCAATACCATTAGAACCATTAATCAATAAATTAGGAAGTCTAGTGGGCAACACAACAGGTTCTTCTAAACTTTCATCGAAATTTGGACGCATATTAACAGTTTCTTTTTCTATGTCCTTCAACATCTCATCACAAATTTTAGACATACGTGCTTCAGTATACCTCATAGCAGCCGCATTATCTCCATCAACAGAACCAAAGTTTCCTTGACCTTGAACTAAAGGATATCTTAAAGAAAATTCTTGAGCCATACGAACCAAAGATTCATAAACTGCAGAATCGCCATGAGGATGATATTTACCTAAAACTTCCCCAACAATTCTCGCACATTTTTTATAAGATTTATTGAATGTGATGCCCATATCATTCATAGCATATAGGATCCTTCTATGAACAGGTTTTAAACCATCTCTAACATCGGGCAATGCACGACCAATTATAACAGACATAGCATAATCTAAGTATGCACTTTTCATTTCATCTTCTAAAATTCCACTAACAATATGACTATCGTTAGCCTCTATTTTTATATCGTTATTTTCGTCCATCAATCTAGTATTTCAGAAGCGCAAACTCTTTATAAGTCTTACGTCATACAACGGTTTAATAACTCTTTTTTTAACTTAGAATTACATCATTTTTTGATGAACTTGATTCAACGTTTGAGGACTGATATTATCCCTATTTATAACAAAACTTTTACCACAAAAAACACAACTTTTTCGCTTATTTAAAAATTCCCCTCTTGGAGAATAATTCATAAAAGAACAACAATGAGGGCACCTAAGAGTTAAAATCATCTAAAGAAAATCCTCCTCTTTATTTTGGTCTTTTTTTTCTTGTTCATCAGCAAACTCGTTCAATTCTTCTAAAGGAGTTTGAGTTTCTTCTTGAACTTCTTCCTCTTTTTTTGGTGGAACAATATCTCCATGTTCCGTCAACCTTTTTGAAATTTGATCTATTTGAGAATCAATGTCTGACAAAAATGTTTTTTGAATTTCTTTTTCCTCATTTTTTTGTTTTTTAAACTCATCGTGATTAGTTTCAGTTCCATCAGCTTCAACAATCTCCAAACCACTCAAACCTTCCACATTTTCAACATTCGAGTTTTCAGATGCATTCATTTTAATTGGTTCAGGTTCTACATCAACAATCTCTAATTCGCCCAATTTTTTAATTTGTTCGCTTCTCAATTTTTCAAAAACATCTCGAATTTCTTCATCCCCTTCAACATCAAAATATTGATAAAATTTATCAGTTATTTTTAAAACAAAACTACGCCCTTCAGGATCTTTAGTTATTAATTTTTCTTTTGTTAAAATATTAATGTGATCATATGCGCCTTGTCCGCGAATATCAATGATTTCTGATTGCAATACAGGACTCTTAAATGCAACAATAGCAAGAGTTTTCAATATTGGCTGAGGAAGCTCAGTTTCACTAACTAATTTTTCGATATGCTCAACATACCTACTTTTAACAGTTAATTTCCATTTATCTTCCTTAGTACTTATTTGCAAACTAGTATTTCTTGAAGAATATTCCTTCTCTAAATTTTTTAATGCTACAAGAATTTTCTTATCCGATTCATTTACAATTTTTGCAATTTCAGAAATAGCCACGCCCTTACCAGATGCAAACAAAATTGCTTCAATTTGATTTTCAAGTTCTTTTGACATTAATATCTCCAATTACCGTATCAAATGATATACATTTTTTTCTTTAACTATTTTTTTCTCTTTGATTAATTTTTCAACAAATAATTCAGTATGTTTATCTTCCATACCTATTTTTTTACTTATTGATTGAATATCACAAGGTTCTTTCAAAACCAATAAAATAGCATTTCTAGTCATTGCATTAAAATTTCTTATTAACCCTTCGTTATCTGAATGAATTTTTTTCTGTGCAACACCAATTTCATGAAGTTTAGCCAATAAATCATTTAGCCAATGAGTAATTTCTTTTTGTTCGATAACAACTTCATCAGGTTCAATTAATTCAATTGATGCCGGAGAAAAATTAACACATAACCAAGTAAGTTTTTCAATATTTTTAACAAGCATTTCAATTTCAGCGATAACCCCAAAAACACCACCTTCAAGTTCTTCCGCAGGCTCATATTCTTCCTTAAGTACAACAATTTCAGAATCTTTTTTGATGTTTTCAACATATGCCTTCATAGTTGATTCTACATGTTCTTTTGGATGACCAATTATTTCAAAAATAGTATTGATTCGTAAATATTTTTTTTCAATGTATTCTTTAATTTCTTTATCTTTCATCTATATCCCTCTTTCATTCTTGACTTTAGTTTTTTTTATAAATCTATCGAAAAACTTATTTTTGTTTAAAAAAGAAACCATATGCTCCCCAAATACCTAAAATAGATATACTTGCATACATTAACACATTTTTAACACCCAATTTAGTTAAATTCCCTTCATCAACAGCATTTAAAATTATGTTTCCCGTTATTAAATCATCTTTAACAACCTCGGAAGAAATAAAACTAAAATTCTCCAAATTACTCTGTAAAATTTCTTTCTTCTCCTCTCTCAATAACAGATTTAAAGCCATTTCATTGTTCAAAATTTCCTTAAACGGCACTAATCTCGCAGATATATTCATATTTGGTAAAGCATCAAATACAAAGTCAAAAGTTTTTACACCACTAACATTTACTTTTTCAATAATAATTGGATTGTTGTTGTTTTGAAGAATCAATAACGCTTCTCCTTCTCCTTCAACCTTAACATACCAAGTCAAATTTCCTTCAGCATATTGTTTTTTAGTACTTTGATTAAGTATTTTCCAAGAACCTTTTTCTTCTTCAAAAAAGTTATTTTCCAAATAAATATTTTCATGTTTAGTTAAATTCAAACCCTCTACAACAAAAACAACTTCTTCAATTTCTTTTAATTTATTTAAATCACAATAAAGCGAACCATAAAACTTGATTTTCCCTTTAGTTAACAAATCTAATTTCAAACTATCACAAACTTTTTTACCATCCACATTTTCGCCATTAATCTCTACAATCCTCTTCAAACCTTCATTTTTTTCAATCAACATCTCAAAATCAATGGTTTTAGAAACATAATCAAATTTAACTTCCTCTAGTTCAATATTATTTTCAATATTTGAAGAAACATAATTTTCATTCACAAAAGCAAATAATTTCTGATCACTTTTTTCCAAACCCTCTTGATACAAAGTAGCCTTAACAACAAATCCTTTTTCCAAATCTTCAAATGAAGGAGTAAACGATTTATATTCAGTATTTTGAGTAGTATATTTTGATTTAACAATATTGCCTCTTAGATCTTCCACCCAATAACTTATTTGAAATGGTTTGGAAGTGTTTACATTGTTAAAATAAATTTTAACTTTTTCTCCTAAAACATAAATATCTTTGTCAGTGTTGATGTTGAAAAAAATTTGAAATTCTTCAGTCGTTTCATTTTCAGTTTGATTAATTTCAGGTTCATTACAAGAAACATTGTAGTTCCAACTAAGCGAGAGGTTATCTAAATTAAAAATCAAATCATAACTTCCACTCAAGTTAAATTGCACAAAACCCGTATTTGCTTTAGTATATGAATTTATTTCCTTAATAACATTTTTTTCAACAATAAGTTTATTTTCAAAATCTAAAAATTGAATATAATTCAGATAATAAGGATTAGGATTTGTACTATAATTCAATCTAACAATATGAAATACAGACGTTTGTTCTACATTACAAAAATCAGTTATAATTGGTTGTATTGAAAAATATTCATCTTCAATATTAAATTGTTTTAATTCATTTCCCTGAACCGCCAAAACATTGGTCAGTAGTATTAAAAAAATACTTATGTATTTTATCGATTGAATTTTTGTCATAAAATTACTTTTATTAAACTCCAATATTAAACCACCTTTCAAAAATCCGAAAATATTTCGGATTGTGTGATTTTCATTCATCAGTGGTGAGAAACATTTTAATACTCTTACCGGGTGTAATATTAAAAGAGGTGTGGAATGGGCTTATTTAATTTCTTTAAGAAAAAAGAAGAATATCCTAAATTGGATGAAGAAAATGACTTTTCTAGTTTAGATTTAGATTTAAAAAATCCGGAAAAACCTCCTGTTCTAGATCAAGAAACTCAAGAAAATTACTTTTCAATACCCTCTGAAGAACCTGAAATGCATGAAGACTCAAACAGTTCAAAACCTACAGAAGATTCCGATTTAAGTTTAAATGAATTTTCTGATGAAGAAGTTGAACAATTAGAACATTCAGTTGAAGATTTGCCAGAAATAAATAAAAAGATTCCTGAAGAAAATCACGCACTAGAAACTAAATCTCTTGAAGAACCTGAACCAGAAGAAGATGCTGACGATTTATTAAGTGGGTTACCTTCATTTGAAGAGGAAATACAATCCGAATATATGGAAGCCCCAAAATATGGTTCAGATTTTTTAAGAAAAGAAACAAAAGATTCATTTTTCGTTTCTAAAAAAACTTATTCAGACATGATTTCAAATTTAAAAAATATACAAAACACATTACAATCCCAAAATACAGATACAACTAAATACTCCACAATATTAACAAGAAGTTCAAAAGCAATGAGCAAAGGAGTAACAGATTTAGAAAACTTACAAAACAAATTCATGGAAATAGAATCAAAATTATCGAGGTAAAAATGGCAACAAATCAAACATTCATAAAACTTGAAGAATACAAAGAAATATTGGATATAGTTGACCTTTGTAAAGCAAAACTATCCGACGTAAATTCAACATTAAATCAAATAGATTCAATTCGTTCAGAAGAAGCTAAAGAATTGAGCGCTTGGCGAGATAATGTTAAAGAAATAGAATCCAAAATCTCTTCAATAGATAAAAATTTATTTAACCCAGAGGAATAAAATGAGCGAACCATTTTTTGTTAAAATGGAAAATGTCGATGACATAAGAATAAACCTATTAGAAAGCTCTAAATTAGCCCTGCACAGCATGCGAATAGAAGAAAAATTAAATTCGTTAAAAGAAGAAAAATTAAAATTAAACAATATTCTAAAAGAACAACTAAAAGAAATAATATTACTTTCAACAAAATTAGAAGAATGCTTACCTCATAAAGAATTGTTTGTTGAGAAAAAAGTTGTTGCTAAAACTAAAAAAGGTAAAAAAGCAATTGTTGTTGAGAAAAAAGTTGTTTCTAAAAATGTGGATAAAATTGCACAAGCTTTGTCTGATATAGAGAAGAAGTTGTCTATGTTAAGGTAAATCATATGTTTTTGTTAAAGCTTTTTTAATTCTTGACCAATAACATTTTGAAAAGGTATCATTATCTAGAATTAGATTATAATAAGTACAAATTATGCCTAAATTTATTTCTACCTCTGAACTACAATCTCTGTAATTGGAAATAGTCAATTCCAATCCTTCACAATCGGTTAATTCCACATTTATAACTTCTCCTTCATAAGGGAAATTGGTCATTATTGGCATGTGTGCTAGTTTTTCTTCTATGGTTCCGTCAGAATTTTTACAAAAATAAGAAATAGTTTTATCTGAACTTTCTTCATTTATTTCAATTCCTTCTGCTGTGAGATTTTTTAGAAGAATGTTAATATCATATTCGTTCAATTTAGGAATGTATGGTTTGTTGTTTGCATCCAGCTTTGGTTTGTTGAAGAGTTGCTCTTCAATTAAGATAGGATCGTCTTCCATTAAGTGTATAGTTCTAAAGGAATTTATAAATCTTTAGAAAAAGAGGAGTCCTCCATGTGCAAAAAAGGATGGTCCCCCCACCCGCCGAATGGGTCATGTCGCCACATCAGAGGACTATAGCTTTTTACCCTTTTTTATTTCAAATCAAAAAATAAAGGGTAATTTACCCTCTACATTGTATTTTTGAATTGTAGAGGGCAACATTTATAAATGAGTTAATCTTTCTAATAAACATGGCATACATTCACAAAAAGCAAATTGGAAATCAAACACAATATACTTTAAGAATATCTGTAAGAGAAGGATCCAGAGTTATTGCCAAAGATTTAGCTAATTTAGGTACAGATTTATCCAAAATTAAAATTGAAGATTTAGAAAAAAATTATTCTAAAGAAATAAGAAAATCATACAAAACTATTAAAAAATTCCTTCAATCAAATCATTATTTAGAATTGGCTAAAGAATCTAAATTAAAATCTCAAGAACTATTAAATAAAGAGCAATTAGAAGAAATAGAAGCAACAAAAGTACATTATCAAAAAGAATTTTTAAAATTAAATAAAAATACTCAAAAAGATATTTTAGAATATTTCTTAATTAGGTTTGCTGTAAATTCAACTGCAATAGAAGGTAATACAATTACTTTAAAGGAAGCTGTTGATTTATTTGTTAATCAAAAAACGCCTAAAAATAAATCTGTGAGAGAAATTCATGATTTAGAAAATACAAAACGAGTTTTTTATGATTTGATTGATAAAAATCCAAAATTAGATTTGAAATTAATTGTAAATATTCATGATGAATTATTAGATAAAATTGATGATAGAAAAGGATTGAGAAATCATGATATTCATATTTTTGGACAGCCTTTCAAACCAACACCTTTTATTTATGTTAAAGGAGATTTAGAATTGTTGCTTAAATGGTATAATGAAAATAAGAAAAAAATACATCCTTTTGTGTTGGCTACATTATTTCATCATAAATTTGAACAAATTCATCCATTTTCTGATGGAAATGGAAGAACGGGTAGAATGATTATGAACAAAATTTTAATGGATGCTAAATATCCCCCAATTGTTATTGATAAACGAGATAGAATTGAATATATTGAGGTTATGAATAAAGCCGATAAAGCAACTAAGAAAAATTTAGTTTCTGTATCTGATGAGTATGTTAAATTGTTGGAATTTATTGTTTATCAATTGAGAAAATCTTATTGGGATATTTTTCTTTAATTTCAAACCATTTCCCCTTTATTGAGATTTCTTGAGAATCAAATATTCTGAAAACCCTACGGCGGAAAACTTAAGAAATTGGTCCTCCTGCGTATGTGAGTAGGAATTATCCTGGAGAAAACTATAGAAAAATTAATTTATATTTTTTAACCATAAACCATTATTCATTTTATATCCTAATCTTTTTGCAGTTACATCATATCTCATTTTAGATCGTTCATCGTAACGCATAGCATAATTTTTTGAAGCAGGTAAAATGGCAGAAGCAGAAAATCCAAGTTGTTTAGCATAATCTTCAAAAACACTAACAAACATTCGTTCCCATTTTAATGGTCGTAATATTTCATTTGCCATACAAATTCCTTGTAATTGAACAACACATAAAATTTCATCTGTAACTGAACCAAAATCATCTGCAATTACAAACGAATCATTTTCTAACTGCATAATAGAATAGGATGACATTGCGATGGGTGAGCCAGAATATCTTAAAAGCAAATAATGAGGCGTATCTCTATATATATCTACATCAAGGTCATGTGTGCCATTTATCAAGTATTTTGATAAATTTATATCTCCCTCATATGTTTCTTTCTTAAATCTTCTAAATAAATCAGTTTCAGCATCTATGGCGCATTTTTCAATATTTTCTATGGCCCATCGAGTAGTTCCTTTTTTTTCGATAAACATTTTATGATACAAATTACATGTTAATTATAAATATGTCTATTCAGAAGGATGGTCCCCCCTCCCGAACGAAACCTGATGACACGGTTTAAAGGACTCTTTATTCTAATTTAGCACAATATTTATAAAATAATTCATAAAAAATTTTATTCTATTTAATTTTGTTTTGACATGTCCTGAGTTCCAAGAACAATTAAATCCTCTTCAGCATTTATTCCTCTAATTTCATCTTTCTTGATATAGATGCCTTGATTTTTAGTCAAAATATGTTTTCCATTTATATCGGTAAAGATTCCTTTACCTTCAAGAACCATCAAGTAAACAGCATAATCTTCAGGATGAGGTGGAATCTCAACACCTTTTTTCAAACATATCAAAGCTGAATGAAATCCTTTAGAATTTAGGAAATGCTTCTTTAGTGGTTTACCTTGTGAAAACTCAATTAGTTTATTTAAATCATATGTTTTCATTTTTTATTTTCTCCAATAATTGTATTTGTGTAAAGTTTCATTTATTTTCTCTCCAGTTAAGTATGTTTTTTATTGCCTTATTTTCTACAGTTCTTAGCGTTTGACTTAAAGTCGCTTTTGATATTTTAAGTAATTTTGCAAGTTCTGTTAATGTTACGCCTCTAGGATATTTGAAATATCCTAAGCTTTGAGCTTTATTTATGATTTCTTCTTGTCTGTTTGTTAATTCTATTTTAGGTTTATATGAATCACTTATTTGTAAAATCCTAAATTCTGGCAAATTTTTTTTAAGTTCATCTAATTGTTTTCCATTAATAAAAAATTCTAATTTATGTCTTCCATTTTTCAATATTGTAGGATATATTATAGTCATATCTTTTTGTTCAAAAGCATTAAAAAATTTGGATTTTAAATGAATCATTACTACATTTCCAATTTTATCTATGTCAATTATTGTTTTATTTTTTCTTTCAATGAATTTCTTATTTGATTTATTGCTATTCTCATTCCAAAACCATATTCTGCATTGTCTTCGAACAATGAATTTGCCCATGCGGGTCCTTCTCCATTTTTATCTACTGAAAAAGGTATTGTTGGGAATGTTCCTCCATATATTGATGAACATCCTGTTGCATTTGCAATTATCATTCTATCTCCGAAGAATTGTGTTACTAATTTTATGTAAGGTGTTTCTCCACATCCGGAACATGCTCCTGAAAATTCAAAGAATGGTTTTCTTAGTTGACTTTCTTTTATTGTGTTTGGAATTGCTCCATCTAAAATATTTTCTGGTAAATTGTCAAAAAATTTTTCATTTTCACTTTCATTATTTTTAAAAGATTGTTCTATACTTATCATGCTTAATGCTTTTGTTGGGCATTCTTTTACACAATGTGTACAACCTGTACAATCTTCTGGATAAACTTGAACTTTGAATTTTAAATCATTTTGATTTTTTATATCTAATGTTTCAAATGTTTTAGGTGTATTTTCTAAATCTTTTGAATGTATTTGTTTTGTTCTTATTGCTGCATGTGGGCAAACAAATGAGCACATTCCACATTGTATGCATTTTGATTTATCCCATACTGGAACCATATCTGTTGCACATCTTTTTTCAAGTCTTGTTGTATTTGTCGGTATTGTTCCATCAAAAGACATTTGAGAAACTGGAATTGAATTTCCTTCTAATTTCATTATTGGTAAAACTAAATTTTTGGTGAATTCATCGCTATTTTCAGGAATTAGATTTTGTAACTCTAGATGTTTTGATGTTTGTTTTATTGGAACTTCATATGTTGAATTTATTGCCATATCTATTGCAGTTATATTCATATCTACAACTTTTTGTCCTTTTATTTCAAATGTTTTTTTAGTGTGTTCTTTTATTAATTTTAAACTTTCATCAAATGGAATTATGTTTGCTAATTTGAAAAATGCCGTTTGCATTATGGTATTTATTCTGTTTCCAAGTCCTACTTCTTTTGCTATCTCTAATGCGTTAATTGTATAAACTTTAATATTATTTTCAATTATTTGTTTTTGCATTAATTCAGGTAAATTTTCAAATAATTCTTCAGGTTTGTAATGTGAATTAATTAAGAAAATTCCATTCTTTTTTATTCCTTTTAATATATTATATTTTTTTATATAAGAACATTTATGAAGCGCAATTATATCTGAATTTTCTACATCATATTCTGAATTTATTTGTTTATCACTAAATCTTAAATGAGAAATTGTTACTCCTCCTGATTTTTTTGAATCGTATTCGAAATGTGCTTGTATAAATTTATTTGTAGTTTCTCCAATTATTTTTATGGTGTTTTTGTTTGCACTTACTGTTCCATCTGAACCATATCCCCAAAATTTACATTGTATTGTTGATTTATCTACTGTTGAAATTTCTTCTTTTATTGGAATTGAAAGATTTGTTACATCATCAGTGATTCCAACTGTAAAATTGTGATGAGGTTTATCATCTAAGAAATCATAAATTGATTTTACCATTGAAGGTGTAAATTCTTTTGAAGATAAACCATATCTTCCTCCATAAATTTCTGGTTTTAATTTTGTTGAGTTTAATGAAGTAACTACATCAAGATAAAGTGGTTCTCCTATTGAACCTGGTTCTTTTGTTCTGTCTAATACAGCAATTTTTTTAATTGTTTTTGGAATTTTATCTATAAAGTGTTTTATTGAAAATGGACGATATAAATGTATTATCAAACATCCTAATTTTTTATCATTAAGGTAATCTAATGTTTCTTTTATTGTATCTGTACCTGAACCCATTGCAATAATTATTTTTTCTGCTGTTGGACTTCCATAATATTCAAATAATTCATATTTTCTTTTTGTTTTTTCTTCAAATAATTGCATATATTTTTCTACGATTTCTGGAGTTACATCATAGTATTTATTTACTGTTTCTCTGCCTTGAAAATAAACATCTGGATTTTGTGCTCCAACTTTTACAAATGGTTTTTCTGGATTTATTGCTCTTGATTTGAAATTTTTAATATATTCTTCATTTATCATTGATTTTAAAGTTTCATCACTTATTTCTTCTATTTTTTTTATTTCATGTGATGTTCTAAAGCCATCGAAGAAGTGAAGAAATGGAATTTTTGATTCTAGTGTTGCTAAATGAGCTATTACTGCTAAGTCTTGTGCTTGTTGTACGTTTGCTGAGGATAAAAGTGCAAAGCCTGTTGTTCTTGCAGCCATAACATCTGAATGATCTCCAAAAATTGAAAGAGATTGACAGGCTAAAGAACGAGATGCTACATGAAATACTGTTGGAAGCATTTCACCTGCTATTTTAAACATATTTGGAAGCATTAAAAGAAGTCCTTGGGAAGCTGTAAACGTTGTAGTTAGAGCTCCTGCTGTTAAAGAACCATGAATTGCTCCTGCTGCGCCACCTTCTGATTGCATTTCTTGTACTTTAGGCACTGTACTTAAAAGGTTTAATTTGCCTTGAGAAGCCCATAAATCTGCTAATTCACCCATTGGAGAAGATGGTGTTATTGGATAAATTGCTGCTATTTCACTGAATTTGTAAGCTATATTAGTTGCGGCTTGATTTCCATCGCAAATTATGAATTTTTTTACCATTTAAAACACCTTCTTTGATAAGTTTTAGAATGGTTTTATTTATAAAGTTAATGGGGTAGTGTTTTGACAAGACTTATAAATAAACACAAGTTTTGCTCATTTTATGAATTTAGCTTACGCTGTGGGCATACCTGTTAGAAACGAAGAAAACACAATAATTCAAACTATTGAAAGCGTTCTTAATCAAAGTGTTTCGCCCAAAGAAATACATATCTGTGTAAATGGATCTTCTGATAATACATATAATTTAGTTCAAGATATGGCTAAAGTTGAGAAAAGTATAAATTTAATAACTTCTGAACCTGGAAAACCAAATGCCTGGAATAAGATTGTTTCTGAATCATCAGAAAATAAAATTATGTTTTGTGATGGTGATGTTTTAATTTGTAATAAAGCTGGAGAAAATTTAAGTAAAAGATTAGAAGATAAAAATTTAATTATAGTTGGAGGAAGCAAAAAATATTTTGAACCCAACACATTAAAAGGAAAATATTTAGGATTTAGAAAAAGTGAGAAGATAACTAAAATTAATTGGATTTCTGGAAGTCTTTACATGGTTAAAATAAAAGAACTTTTTGACTTAGCCCAAAATTTAAAAGTTGAAGTGATGCCTAAAGATATAATATGTGAAGATAGTTATTTGGATTTAATTACTCAAGGGTATAAAGAAATTATTGAATCTGCTTATAATATTTCAAGGCAAGTTGAAACTTTTAAAGATTGGAATTTAAGTCTGCAAAGATCTTTTGTTGGAAAAAAACAATTGAAAGAAAAACTTCCTGATTTACAATACGGAAATCTTTCGATGAAAAAATTATCTCAATATTACTACAGATTAAATCAATTTGAAGGAATTTTTAATAAATTTTCAGCCTTATCTTTACATATATTAGGTAGATGCTTAAGAAAATATTATGAAAAAATTGGAAAACCTGATATCGGAGTAGTTTGGCCAGAAACTAAATCAACAAAAAGATTCTATAATTAATATAATTTATTTTGCATTTCTGATGTAACTATTAATTTATAATTCTCATCTATATAAAAATCAATTTCGCTTCTTATTCCAAATTTACCATCTATATAAATTCCTGGTTCTATAGTATAACCTAAATTTAATTTTATAGGATTTTTATTTCTTCTTGAAATTGCGCCGTAAACTCCATGTGGAGAAACTGTTCCTATTGAATGTCCTGTACTATGTTTTATGTGTTTTTTATATCCTGCTTTTATTATTACTTGGTTTGTTATTTCATTTATTTCAAATCCAGTTGGAAGTATTTTTTTCTTTAGATTTTTTTGTATAAATTTTAGTGCTTCATCTCTTGCATTTATTACAATATTGAATGCTTCAATTATTTTTTTTGAAGGTTTTCCATTATGCGTTACCCATGTTAAATCTGCATATGGCGCTTTTGAAATATTTAATTTTGCCCATAAATCTATTAATATTAAATTATTTTTTTCTAATTTTTTTGATTTTATTTTTGGACAAAAATGTGGTGAAGCCGCACTTTCGTTAAATGCCACAATTGGTTTATCTGTTGTAATCATTTTTCTTTTTTTGTATTCTTGTAAAATAAATTGTTGTATTTGATATTCTGTAATAGATTTTTCTGTGTTTATTAAATCAAAAACGTTATTTTTTATTTCTGTTAAATTTTTTACTGCAATTTTATGTTGAAGAATTTGTTTTTTTGTCCACATGATATTTGTTATGATTTAGATATATAAAAAGCTAAGCTTTATTAATTAAATCGCTATTTCTTTCGAGTTGGTAATAAAAAGGTAATATATGGATTGCCGTTTGAGCGAATATTGTATAAACACATGCAAGGCAAAGTGTTGTAAACGTGGTAAATTGCCTTTATCTTCTGAAGAAGCAAAGCTGTTCGGCAAAAACAGAATTGATAAAAACAATCACTATGATTTAACGGGTGGTTGCGAACATTTGGATAAAA